>JAOPWF010000218.1 GCA_025965815.1 Mycobacterium sp. | reverse complement strand
TACGGGAACTTGTAGCGGCCCTTCCGGTTCTCGTCCTTCTCCTCGTCAATCCCGAGATACCACCTTGCGTACTCCGCGATCCCGTGCCGCTCGATGTAGTCGTTCTCCTCGCGTGCCGAGCGCCGGTGCTCGCTCCACGCGTCACGGTCGTCGATCACGTACCTGCCCGCCACGATCAGATCCCGGGCGTGGTCGTAAGCCCTCTCGTTCAGTTTGACCGCCATCTGTCCATGCTCCCCGCCACGGCCGCTCGCGCCTCCGACCTGGCGGGTCAGAATTAGTCACCCGCTTTTGTTCCTGGAGCGCGAGGCCGTTTCCCGGCGCGGGACATGCGCATCCGCCGACCAGGGTGGCGCTGACGTCAGTATCCCGGTTGCTGGGGCATCGGCCGGGCCGGGTGGCGAAGACCCCTGCGTCAACGGCGGGGGGTGTATTTCCGGCGGACCGGGCGGCGGGTAGCCACAGGATCACGCCTCCGCGTAACGCCTGGCCTACGATACCGGCACTTTGAATGAGTTCAGCTGCGGTGTTTGCGGCCGCAATTGACACGAGCGTCGCTCTCGCCCTATCGCGTTCGCCACGATTAGAGTTCTCGGTGAAACATCTTGCGCGACAACTTTTCCGAGCGTCGAGCCGTGGCAACGTACGCAGCGCGCTACACATCTCGGCCCCACATGACCACGAGAATCCGCTTCGCGTGTGGGCCCCGGGATGTCAGCGCGGCAGCAGAACATACCCGGTGCCATATCGCGACGCCGAACACCGACCCGCGATGTCGATCTGCCGTGGGCCACCGAGTGATCATCTCTGCCGGTGAAATTGCTAGTGCGGCTCAGCGCCTCGGTCGGTAGCCGTTTCCTCCGCTGCGTCGATGATGCGGTAGGTGGGATTGGACATGGAGATTGGCCGGTTGGGGTGCCGACGCGCCCGCCCGGTAAGCCTCAGCAGCTGTCCCGGACGGATATCATCGCCGCCGCGGCCGGGGCTGAACGTGACACGCAGTTCACTGGTGTTGTCGGCGACAAGGACCACCCGCAGTGGTTTCCCGCCCTTATCGATCTCGTCGACCTGTTTGACGCGTCCCACGACGGTGCCCAAATGCCCGGGAACGAGTTCGTCAATTGGGGTCACCGTCGGCGGGGGCGGGGGGTGCTCGTAGGCCTCGAGCAGCTGACGATCGCTTTGGGCGATCCGGGCCAGGATTTTCTGGATGAGCCGGGCGATGCGGTTGTTGAATAAGTCGGGGTACGCCTCACGCAGGCGCGACTGCACGTCGTAGGGCACGATTGTCGCTGCGGCGTCGGGGATTCGACTGACGGCTTCCGCCATTTCTTCTTCCGTCCGGTCGTGCAGCAGCCCTCCTAGGACTGGCGCGTACGTGCGCCTCGGCAAGATAACCGTCACACTCGTATCTGGATACTCGTCCCGTGCGGCAATGACCAGTTCTTGTGCGGCCCGTGTCAGCCGGCGGTCAGGGCAGTCGATCACGCGAAGCGGGACATCGATGTCGTGATAGTCCCAGCGGTTTTCTAACTGGGCAGCCTGGGCGGAGTCGATCATGAAGTGCACGGCGGTGAACTCGTCGGCACGCAGACTCCGCCCGTAGCGCAGGGCCTCGAGCACCGCGAGGTCGAGGGTGTTGACGCAGGCGAAGGCTCGGTGGCGGGCGTACTTAGCCTTGTCGGGCCGGTCGATGCGGAACTGCTCAAGGATCGCCGCCTCGGCCCGGTAGCGGCGGTTGAGCCGTATCAACACGAACACGAGCACTGGAAAGACCACAACCACCAGCCAGGCGCCCTCACTGAACTTCGCGATCGCGAAAATTCCAACGACGATCGTCGAGACCACGCCGGCCGCTAGATTGATGGCGAGCTTGTATCGCCACCCTGTTTCTTTCTGCGTCAGGTGGTGTTTCGTCATGCCGTAACCCGTCATGGCGAAGCCGGTGAAGACCCCTATTGCATACAACGGAACCAGGGCGTTAACCGATCCGCCTGTGCCGATCAGCAGCGCCACCGAAAACACGGTGAGTATCATGATGCCGTTCGAAAACACCAAGCGGTGACCTCGTTTGGTTAATTTCCGGGGTAAGAAGCGGTCTTCGGCGACAAAGCTCGCTAGCGCCGGGAAACCGTTGAAACTCGTGTTGGCTCCGGTGAATAGTATTGCAGCTGTGGCGATCTGGATGAGGGCGTACGCGATATGCCCTGTCGGGCCGCCGCCGAACACCGCGCGCGCCACCTCCGAGAGCACCGACGGATAACCGGCCGCGTACGGGGTTGCGCGGGTGCCATGTGCCAGGTAGGAAACGCCGGCCACCAGCAAGCCGAGAACGCACGCCATCACGGTGAGGACGCGGCGTGCGTTCGGGCCCTCTGGTTTACGGAACACGTTGACGGCGTTGGACACCGCCTCGACCCCCGTCAGCGACGAGCCGCCGTTGGCGAACGCACGGAGCAACACCAGAATCGATGCGCCCATCACCAGGCCGTCGCCTTGATGGATTTCGACGGCTCCAACGATGTGCTCGGGATCGTAGGCCGGTAGGCCGCCGACCACTTCCCGGGTCAGGCCGGTGACGATCATTAGCGTCATCATCGTCATAAAGAAATAAGTCGGCACCGCGAAGGTTCGGCCCGCCTCGCGCACTCCGCGCAAGTTCGCGTAACAGATCACCAGGACCACGCCCACGGTGATCTGGAGGCTGTAGGGACCGAGCGGGCGCAATGCCGACACCACCGCAACCGTTCCCGCCGCCGCCTGCACCGCAACGGTGACCACATAGTCGATCAGCAACGCGGCGGCCGCGATCTGAGCCACCTGGGGGCCGAAGTTCTCCCGCGCCACCACGTAGGAGCCACCCGCTCTGGTGTAGGCCATCACCACCTGCCGGTACGAGGCGACCACCACTACCAGAATCAACAGGATCACGCCGGTGATAGGCAACACCAACGTGAACGCAGCCAGGCCCGCATACGGCAACAGCTCGATCAAGATCTCTTCGGTCCCGTAGGCACTCGATGAGATCGCATCCGGAGCCAGAACGCCCAGGGCAACGGGGTTGGACAACCGCTCGAACTTCAGTTGCTCACTAATCAGCGGCTTCCCCAGAAACAGCCGCTTGAACACATATCCGATCGACTCCAGCCCCAGTCGATCCGTCGGCGTTGTCACGCTTGCCTTCTCTGACCCGCAGCCGCTTAACCGATAGGCCTATAACAGTTCGTCGAAGGGCTGATACTTAGCCGTCGGCGTATCCGCGCAGATCCCGAACGGGCCGAACGGTTTGCCATCGCGCCCGGGCGCGACGCCGATGCCTGCATCACAACTCCTCGGATATCCGGCCGCCGTTCGCCGGCGGAGGGTCAACCGTCGATGTGCCCACGTGCACGAAGTTCAAACGGCCCCGAGATTCAATCGTCCTGCCCGTACCAATCATCGCCGGACGTGCACCGCTACGGCGGCGGAGCCGAGGTGCGGGAACGAGCTGTCCGTTCAGGTCGCCCGGCGGACTGCATGCCGCGGACCGTGACGCGCCGCCCGGCGTGTTCCAGCTCGTCACCCACGCGGATGGCGCGCAAGGGGAAGAGCCAGACACCATGGAGACCGGAATGTGGCTTGGCCGGTCAGCCCGAGTCACCGGGATCGGCGTGGCGGCCCTGCGGTTGCTGCTCGCAGAGGCCGCGGGCGCGGGGGCTCGCCTGATCGTGGCCGAGACGGAGGCGCACCTACGGAGGTGACAGGCGAAGACTCCTAGTGAACTGAGCTGCTTACGTCATCCCGGCGGCCGACGACGAAGCCCACTGCTGTTCGGCCAAGTTCGCGAACGGTCGCGAGACGTAAGCTACCAGCCGGCGACCATGCCTATGCGGAGCTACGGGCTCCTCACAATTCGCTGCTCCGGTCGAGTACGTGCCGGCTGCGTGTGTTGCCCGGTACGGTCATGATGAGAGGCGAGGGCTCAGCCATTAGTTAGCTCGACCTCGAAGTGAACGGAGTAGCCGCATACTGTCTAGGCCCGCCAGGCGGCGTGATTGTCGATGTCATGGCCGCGACGACTGAAACGCCCGACGCCAGTGCACTGCCCTTGGCGCCGAAGAATCCGTTGCCGTATCGGCAGAAGATAAGCGCGGTGAGGTTTTTCCACACCGGGCAAGAACTGCTGCGCGATGCTGGCGGTCCTGTAACCCGCGTCGTGTTGGGCCCAAAGGCGGCGGTCCCGCCCATTGTGCTGGTCACGTCACCAAATGGGATCCGCGACGTGTTGGGACGCAGGGACGGGCTCGCCGAGCGGTGCCACGTCCATGAGGAAGTACGGCATTTGGCCGGAGATAGCCTCTTTGTCCTGCCGAACAAACCCTGGCTTCCACGCAGACGGGCTCTGCAACCGGTGTTCACCAACCACAACGTCCGCGTGTTTGGCGGTCACATGTCCCGGGCGGCGCAAATGGTCGCCGACAACTGGCGTGCGGGCGGTGCAGTCGACCTCGATGCTGAGTGCCGCCGGCTGACCATGCGGTCGCTGGGGCGCTCGGTTCTGGGGATAGATATCAACGAACGCGCGGATGCGATTGCAGAACCGATGCATGTCGCGTCCTCCTACGCTGCCGATCGCGCACTACGGCCGGTGCGTGCACCGCGATGGTTACCGACCCCGGCGCGCGCCCGCGCCCGCGCCGCGGTAGCGACCATGCGTCAGGTCACTACGGACATCCTTCAGGCGTGCCACGCAGATCCCACCCGTGAGGCACCGCTGGTTCATGCGTTGATTGCGGCCACCGACCCGGACACCGGGCAGTCGCTGTCCGACGACGACATCTGCAACGATCTCCTGATCTTCATGCTGGCCGGCCATGACACAACGGCAACGGCGCTGACCTACGCGTTGTGGGCGCTAGGGCACCATCTCGACGTGCAGGACCGGGTTGCCGCCGAGGTTGCCAAGATCGGTGATCGGGAGCTGACACCCGATGATGTGCCGCGGCTGCGATACACCGTCCAGGTGCTGCACGAAGCCCTAAGGCTGTGCCCGCCGGCCGCGGGGATCGGTCGGTTGGCGGTGCGCGACATCGAGGTAGACGGCTACCGAATCGAGGCGGGCAGCTTTGTGGCCGTCGGAATATATGCGGTGCATCGTGATCCGGCCATGTGGGAACGTCCGCTCGTCTTTGACCCCGACCGGTTCAGCCCCGAAAACTCCAAGGACCGCGACCGCTGGCGATTTATCCCGTTCGCCGCCGGCCCTCGTTCCTGTATCGGTGAACACTTCGCGACGTTGGAAGCAACCCTCGCACTCGCCGCCATTGTCCGGTCCACCCGGATCCGTTCGGTGGACAAGGATTTTCCTGTTGAAGTCCCGTTC
>JAOPWF010000193.1 GCA_025965815.1 Mycobacterium sp. | reverse complement strand
AACGTCTGCCAGTAGCTCGTTACGTTCGGCGAGGATCCGGTGGGCCCAGGTGACGACGCGCTGCCCTTCCATGGTGAACCCCTCAAATCGTTGACCGCGCAACACAATCACGACATCGAGCTCGTGTTCGAGCCTACGTATTGCCACCGAGAGTGTCGGTTGACTCACGTGGCATGCCGAAGCGGCCCGACCGAAATGGCGCTCGCGGGCAAGCGCCACCAGATACTCCAATTGCTGGATCGCTACCTCGCCGTGCATCCGCCCCACTTCGTCTCCAAAAGCGATAGTCAAAGACTATCGGAGCATGTCAGATCGCAAAGATCAACACCTTGTCCGCCGCAAGCAGCGGCTGTAGCGTCAGTTACGTCGACAGCAGGCACCCCCAAACCGAATGGCGGTGCACCTCTTTCCTACGCTTTCACGCCGCAGCTACGCGCGATCGCGTCCGTAGGAGAGAACGAATGTTAACTACTGGCGCCCTTTTCCACGACCGATTGGTTGTACCTGTCGGACGGAGCCGTTGGTCGGGTCCGACGGCTCGCCTGCCGGCTCATATTGCGGTCGCGGGATGACGGCGTTTGCCTGACGAGCATCTCGCGGGCGCAACACTAAAGGAAATCGAGGATCCATGACAAAAGTGGTTTGCGTACTCTACGACGATCCGATCGACGGTTACCCCACGAGCTACGCGCGTGACGGTCTTCCGCACCTGGACGGCTACCCGGACGGGCAATCTCTGCCGACGCCGTCGGCGACCGACTTCACGCCCGGTTCACTGCTGGGCAGTGTCTCGGGTGAGCTCGGTCTTCGGAGCTATCTCGAGGGGCTCGGCCACGAGTTGGTGGTGACCTCGGATAAAGAGGGCGACAACTCCGTACTCGACCAGCACCTGGCCGATGCAGAGATCGTCATCTCGCAGCCGTTCTGGCCTGCCTACCTCACCGCCGAGCGGATCGCGCGAGCTCCCAAGCTCAAGCTCGCCCTGACTGCCGGAATCGGGTCGGACCACGTCGATTTGGATGCCGCGATCGAACGAGGCATCACCGTCGCGGAGGTGACGTTCTGCAACAGCATCAGCGTCGCCGAGCATGTCGTGATGATGATCCTGTCGCAGGTCCGCAACTACCTGCCGTCCTACAAGTGGGTCATCGACGGCGGCTGGAACATCGCGGACTGCGTGCAGCGTTCCTACGATCTCGAAGGGATGCACGTCGGCACGATCGCCTCGGGCCGGATCGGCCTGGCCGTCCTGCGCCGGTTGGCACCGTTTGACGTGCACCTGCACTACACCGACAAGCACCGGTTGCCCTCCGAGGTCGAGGCTGAGCTCAACTTGACCTATCACCCGTCGGTGCAGGACATGGTGCCGGAGCTTGACGTGGTGACCATCAATGCGCCGCTGCACCCTGAGACCCGTGGACTGTTCAATGACGAACTCATTGGAACGATGAAACGGGGTGCGTACCTGATCAATACCGCGCGTGCACTCATCTGCGACCGCGACGCCATTGTCCGCGCTCTGGAGAGCGGCCAGCTGGCGGGCTATGCCGGTGACGTGTGGTACCCACAGCCGGCGCCGGCCGACCATCCCTGGCGCACCATGCCCCATCACGGGATGACTCCGCATATGTCCGGGTCGTCGCTGTCGGCACAAACCCGTTACGCGGCCGGCACTAGGGAAATTCTGGAGTGCTACTTCTCCGGTCGACCCATCCGTGACGAGTACCTGATCGTCGACGGTGGGGCCCTCGCTGGTGTCGGAGCGCGGTCCTACACCGCCAACGGCTAGTGCGGAAATCGTCCCCTTAGTAAATGGATAAAGGGCCGTTGTTGTTTGCCGCGCCGGCCGGCCCGGCACACCACAACGGACCCCAATTCGGATAGCCACCGGTCACTCCCTGCTCCCCAGTCGAGCAGGTCGGATCGAGTCTGAAAGCTCGGCCGAGGGGATGCCGATACTCATCGTGGACCACTTGAGGTCGGTCATCGTGCTCAGGCGCTCGATGAGCCCGGGGGTTCGCCGGTATCGGCAACAGCTGGTCGTCGGCCGGAAGACCTCAATGCTCTTCGATGATGCAGAATCCTCCGTCGCCGAGACCACCGAGGAACTGAAGGTCCCGTGACGGCGGAACGGCCGACCGCGCAAGAGTGCCCGGCCCGCTCACCACCGCCTTGAGGCGGAACTCGTCCTGATCGACGCCTGCCACTGCCCCGGATGCGTCTACTAGTTTTTGCCGGACGGTGCGGCGGCCTCGAGGGGTTGAGGTGCATTTAGCATTCTGTATACTGTCTACATCAAGCGCAGGTGGTGATCAGGCAGGTGGTGATCAGAATGCGACACATTCAGGCTGGCGGGCTACCGGTCGGGGCGCCGCACGCAATACTCACACACACCGGCCACTACCGGCTTGCCGACGGCTCACTGCTACGAGTGGACGCCGAATTGGGTCGCTTCGTGGGAACGCTCTACACCCCAGGAATGAACGTCAAAAACCAAATCCACGGCAGCGCGGCCAAGGTCCATGCCTGGGTCGACGAGATCGTGGCACGGTATCCCACGACTCCGAATCGCTAGCTACCCGTCGTCGGGCTGCAGATCGACTCGCGCACCAGCCAGCCGTGACGATGGAGCCTCGGACATTTTGACCCAAGCCGCTTCGGCCAGAGCGCAATGGTGTCTCCGTTGTCGCCAGTGACGCGGGTGTGTTGCGATTGCCGTCGATCTATCGCCTTGCCGTTGGTGCCCGTCGACCATTGCCCGCCGCCTTCAGCCAAATGCAGTAATCGGCCCCCCCGCAAGTAGCTAGGCCCCAGAATTTACCTGCAGTCGCCCACGTATCAGGAGCCTCCAATGGAACAATCATCGCCTGCTGATCTCTCCGAGAATCCTGCGGTCACCTTGCCGCCAGTCCCGCAACATATCGCGAAGGAACACCCTGATGTCTGGGCCGCCCTTCAGCAGCTTGGCGCTGCCCTCAGCCAAGCGGGGCCACTTGATGGGCGAACCAAGAGGCTTGTCCATCTCGCACTCGCGCTCGGAGTGAACTCCCGTGGTGCGGTCCATTCGCACGCTCGTCGAGGTCTGGCCGAAGGTTTGTCTGCTGCTGAACTTGAGCATGTCGCACTGTTGGCAGGGACGACGCTCGGATGGCCGCAAGCTGTCAAGGGGGTGACGTGGATAAAGGACGTGACACAAGAACTCTCAGACGAGTAGCGGGCACCCAAGAGCGCGAACCGCTGAACGGCCTATGGAGGCAAAAGTTGCTGTAGGAAAGCTTGTTTGACGATTCGCTTTGGGAGTTTTCGAGTGGTCGCCCATTTGCCGCGGCTCGGGCGGACGGTCCGGTAGCCCGGACGGTTCCTCCGTTGGTCCCGATATCGGGATGGGTGTCAATGCCGGCAGCCATCCGCAGTCTCAGCCAAGCCAGCGGTTCAGGGCGCGGCACCGGCCGTGGGTGAGTGGTTGCACCTCGATGTCGATGCCACCATCACGATCGATCACTCCGACAACAAGAAGCGGCCTCCTTCGCGTTCACGGCGGCAACGGTCGCCCGTGCGTCGCCTTCAGCGACTTCGACCTCGTTGACCAGTCGGACTCTCGAAATGTGTCCGGGCCCCGAAACGCTCAAACAGACGCGCTCTTGAATGCGTCTTACCGGGCCTGCACGATCGTGATCGTGGTCCAGGCGCCGACGTGTATGCGATCGCCGGCGGTGAGTGGGGTTTCTTCGCCATTTCCTAGGAGGTCGTCGCTGTCGTTGAGGCTGGTTCCGTTGGTCGATCCCAGGTCGGTGACGGTGAGACCTGAATCGCGGAGCCGCAGCACCGCGTGTTGCGTGGAGACGCCGCGGTCGACGGGGTGGATGCCGAGGTCGATCTCGGGTTCCACGCCCTGGTCGCGGTTGTGCCTTCCGATCAGTGTGGTGTTGCTCTGTAGGACTATTCGGCGTTCCGGGAAGAACTGCGGGAACTCGACCGTGTCGGGGCCTCCGCGGGCGCGGACCCGTTGATAGAACTCCCGGTCGGCAACGACGACGGCGGTCCACACGACCGATGCTGCTGCGTTGGCTGGTTGCGGGGGCGGTACCGGTTCGGGCAGCGCCGAATCGTGTCCGCACGTTTCACAGAAGCGGCCGCTGACCGGCGTGTCACACGCGGGGCATGTCGTCACCATGGGAGCAGGTGACGGAGTGGGTTGTGCCGCAGGTGTTCCGATCGGCGCCCCGCATACGTCGCAGTAGTCGTCGGCTGCTGAGGTGTGTCCTTCGGCGCAGGTCGGCATCAGGTCTCCTTCCGCACTCGGGCGGTTTTGGTCGATCGCGCGTCGAGGGCCATCTCGTCTGCCGCTGCGACCTCGCGTCGCAGCCGAGCCGTGCCGGTTTGCTCGTCGACCTCGATAACCCCCCTGAGCAGCTTGGCCGTCCCGTTGTTTCCCGATTCCACGGCGAGTTCCATCGCGCGCTGCAATTTTGCGGTCGCGGTCGCGACGTCCCCGTTCTTGCGTGCGCTCAACCCCTCCTGGACTGCTTGTGCCAGCTCTGCCTGGCCTGTGTAGTGCGCCACCCGGCGACTGATCCGGGCCGACAACGCCGTGTCGGCGGTCCACACCGCCTTCACCAGACCCTCACCCAGCGTCTGGTCGCCCGCGACGACACTCACCCGCGCAGCCAGCTTCTCGCGTCCGGCCGCTGCAGGTTCGACCTCGACTTGAATGTGGTAGTCGCGGTCCTCGGCACCCCAAGAGCCCAGCGGGTACTCTCCGGTCTGATTTCCTGAGTCGACTCGACGGTGGGTCAGGTCTTCGACGGTCGGCGCGACTTGTTTGACGAACGCGACGCGGGCGCCGGCTGGCGTCCACAGGCGCAAGGTCATGTCGGGAATCGATTTGCCCATCGATGCGCGCATCATTGCGGCGAAATCGTCCGCGAGATCTGCAGGATCGGCGACGATGTCGACGGTGCCCAGCAGTGCGGACGAGATCGAACGCAGCTCCTCGACGTGCCAGTCGGTTCCCACTCCTCGGCAGTCGCAGGTGAATTCGCCCTCGCTGAGCCCGATTTCGTGCCCCAGTTGTTCGGGGGTTTCGTGCTCATCCTTGCCGTCGGTGAGCAGGATCGCGTGGGTGAGCGCTCCCGGGTGTTGTCCGACGATTTCGCGGACGTGCGCGAGCCAGGTGCCCATCGCGGTCCCGCCGTTGGGCCGCAGGCCGTCGACGGCGCGCGCCGCCGCCGCCTTGGTCGCTGCGCTGGCCCTGGCTGACCGTCCCTTTGTGGGGTAGACGGGGACGGCCTTCCCGGTGCCGGCGACAATCGTGAAATAGGTGCCGTCGACGAGTTCGTTGATGGCGGCCGCGGTAGCGCGTTTCGCCGCGTCGAACTTGGCGACCGGCGACTGCATCGAGGTCGAGCAGTCGATGATGATGGCCTCGACCCGTTCCGGTGGTGCGGACGTCGTCGCGATGTCGTTTCCGGCGGCGATGCTGACGATCGCGTCGACCGTCCCGCTTCCCTCGGCGAGATAGGGATTGTGGTCGACATCAACAGAGATGCCGGAAATACCGTGTCCTTCAGTTGAACTCATGGAGTGCTCCGATCGGGATTACTGCGACGGTGATGTTGTCCTGGCCGCCGGCGTGCAACGCATATTCGGTGAGCGCGCGCGCTGCCGCGGCCGGGTCGGAGCCCGTGCAGAATTGCGCGACGTCGTCGGCGTTGGGCAGGTAGTTCCAGAGTCCGTCGGTGCACAGCAACAGCCATCCAGGACCGACGGTGGTGATCGTCTGCACGCTCGATTCCGTCCACGGCTTAGATTCGGCGTCGGCGCCGAGCCAACGGGTCAGTGTGTGTGCACCACGTTGCACCGCTTCCGAGTCGGCCGGGGCGCCGGCAGTGATCAGTTCCTGGGCCAGGGAGTCGTCGACTGTCAGCTGTCGCGCGGGTGCGGGCGGTTCCGGAAGCCAGTACGCCCTGCTGTCGCCGACGTTGCCGACCGTGATCTGCACGGTCCCTGCAGGAGTCGGGACGACCGTCACCGCGGTGTACGTGCATGACGGCGCGGTCGACGGATCCTTCCGCACCGCCGCGGCAGCCTTCGCCGCATCGGCCAGACCCGCCAACACGGCTGCGCGTGCTTTGCGGGACGCGGCAAGCCCGGCGAGCATCGCGTCCACACCCGCCTTCGAGGCGGCGACCGCGGCGGTATGTGCATCACCGGAGGTGGACACCCCGTCACACACGGCAACGACGATGGCGTACGGGCGCTCGGTGCCGCTGTCGATCACCAACCCGGCCGCGGCGGCGTCCTCGTTGCGGGCATGTTCGAGACCGCGGTCGGTGATCAGCGCGATCCCATCGAGATCTGCCTCGTCGCGATCGGGGTCGGCGCGCCGGTGACCGCACACGGTGCAGTATCCGTCGGCATAGGTCTCGTTACCGCAGTCGGAGCACGGCCCTGCGGCGCCGTCCAGGGCCTCGCGGCCCTGCGGTATGGCGACTCGGCGGATCTCCGACAACGCGGCACCGCAGCTCTCACAGAACCGGTCGGCGCTCCGACCGATGGCGGCGCATTGCGGGCACGCAGCGTGCTGGCCGGTCATACCCGTGTCCTCGGCCGAATCGCATTTGCCTTCTCCACCAACGCGATGCGCTCCCACGTGCACGTCGACTCATGCGCCAGCTCGCGGTAGCAGTGTTCCATCGCGGCCCGGATGCCAGGTTCGTCGAAATCGGCACCGAGCAGCCGCGGGGCCTTGGTCTTGTTCCCCGCCTGCAACCAGCCCAACGCCGCGCCGAGCACCCGCAGCCGAATCGTAGCGCGCTTGGCGGCCGATTCCAGGGTCAGTGCTGCGGCGCGGTTGGCGGCATCGAGCAGGGTCCGCTCGTTCAGGGTCTTGGGTTTTCGGCCGTCGAGGAGAATCTCGATCGCGGCCGCCGCGGCGGCCACGAAGTGCGCCGACGCGGCTGGGACGTGGTCCAGTGCCGTGATCGCGCCGGCCCGGTCTCCGGCTCGCGCACACTGCCTCGCCAGCCCGAATGCAGCGCTGACGAAGTCATGGTCCGTCCGCCACACTGTCTCGTAGTAGCGCGCAGCGTCATCGCGCGCGTCGCGCAGTTCGGCGGTGGCCGCGATCGCCAGTTTGGGGGCGAGCTCGCCGGGCAACATGGCCAGCACTGCATTGAAATCGGCTGCGGCCTTGTCGAATTCGCCCTCGAGCAGTGCGCATTGTCCGCTGTACCACATCAGCCGCCAGTCTCCGGATATCACTGACTCCAACTCGGCAAGCCGCTTCCGCGCGTCCTTTGCCGCGCCGATCTCGAGCGACGCGCGGACCAGTCGTAGCGGAACCTCAATGGAGGAACTGTTGCCTTGGCGCGGGCCGCCCCGGGCTAGATAGAGCGCGTGCTCGAGTTGGGCGGGCGGCGTGCCGCTCGTCGTAGCGAGCAGTGCGGCGCCGGGGTCGTTCGGGTCGACCACGGGGACCGAAAGTGCCGTGATCACATGAGCGGGTTCGACCGGCACGTCCCGGCCTGCGCCGTAGACCGCCCGCTGCGGGCTGAAGTAGTTCGACGGCCGTGGGTGCGCGGTGTTGGCGTCGGCGGCTGCAATCTCGTGCAACACCCCGGTCAGCTGGTCTGCCATCTCCGCCATGGACGAGAATCGTCGCCCCGGATCGGGGTCGGTGGCGCGGAGGATCGCGCGGTACAACGATTCGTGCTTCGCCAGCAATGGCACCGTCGCGGGACCAGGTAGTTGCTCGACGAATCGTCCATGCTCCTGTGGAACATCCATCACGAGAACGGCAAGCGTCCGCCCGACCGTGTACACGTCACTGGCGACGGTGGGGCCGGTCTGGGCGATCTCGGGCGCCTGGTAGCCGGCGGTCCCGTAGATCGCGCTTTCCTGGTCGTCCATGGCGATTACCGCGCCGAGGTCGATGAGCTTGAGCTGCTCGTCGGTCTGCATCACGTTGTCCGGCTTGAAGTCGCAGTAGGCGAGTCGTTGCGTGTGCAGGTAGTCGAGTGCCGGTGCGATCTCGACGATGTAGGCGACGGCCTGGTCCGGCGGAAGAGGAGCGTTGCGCGCTTTGCGGATCTGCTTCAGCGACGTGCCGCCGACGTACTCCATGACGATGTAACCGACCGGGACCCCGGCAGCGTCCATGTGCTCGACGAAGTTGTAGATCCGGACGATGTTCGGGTGTTCCACCTCGGCGAGAGCGAGGACTTCGGCAGCGGCGGCGGCCATGGCGTCGGCATCCCCGGAGTTCAGGAGGCCCTTGAGCACCACCCAGCGGTTGTGCACGTTGCGGTCGATCGCCAGGTAGATCCAGCCGAGGCCACCGTGCGCGAGGCAGCCCTGCACTTCGTACTGCCCGCCGACGAGGTCGCCGCGAGAAAGCTTGGGAATGAACGAGTATCGCGTGCCGCACTGGGTGCAGAAGCCCTGCGTGAGTCCGGGATGTCCGTCCCGTCCACGCCCGACGGGCTTGTTGCATTCGGAATTGCCGCAATACCGGCTGCCCTCCGGTACCTGCGGGTCGGCCAACAGCGAGGCGGCTGGATCGCCCTTCGGAACGCTCGGTATCGCGACGATCCCGGCGCCGAGGCGGCCGCGGGCGCTGGCAGACTTCGACGACCCTGTGCGCGCCGTTCGCACCGATTGGGCAGTCGAACTGCTCCGGGCCGTCGCCGCTGGCTCTTGCGCAGCGGTTGCGGGCGCGGTGCCGCAGACGTCGCAGTACCCGGCGACGACGGTGCCACCGCATCCCGGCTCGGCGCAGGTCATCTGGTCGGCCCCCGCTTCTCGACGATCATCTGCTGGAAGTCCGTGATCGCACGGGTCACGGCACGGAGGTCGCACGGCTGTCGAGACAGCAGGCCCGCAGTGATCCGGCCGGACGCCAACAGGTCTGGGTCCTCTCCCAGCCCGAGCCGGGCCGCCTTCGCCTGGTATGCCGTCAGCCGTCCCTGGAGTTCACTGCGACGATCCAGCAGGCCCTGCGCGAGCTGCTCGTCGTCGCGCACCACCCGTAGCGCCGCCTCGATGCGGTGTCGCAGCGACCGCAGCGCCGCCGGATCCGGTGCGGTGATCGACCGTAGCGCTGCGCGCAGGTCCGGTTCGGCGTCGGCGTGCACCGGTAGCGGGCCGGACACCACGATCTGCTCGGCGCGCGCGCGAACTCGTGCGGATCGCTGTGTCGCGTCCCGCAACGCGTCCAGCTGCACGGCCGTCGTCGCGAGTGCATCGGGCCAATTCGCCTGCAGCGCCGCCAACTCCACGAGTTCGGCCGATCGACGTTCGATACTGACCGCGATGACGCTGATGCGCTGCTCGACTTCCTGCGGCGTCAACGAGAGCGGATCAGTCGCGGAAACAGCCAACAGGTCGGCGATCTCCTTCGGACCGGCCACACCCGCCTCGTCGAGTCGTGTCTGCGACGAAGCGAGCCGTTCCGCGACCAGTGAGTTGACCCCGTCGACGGAGTCGAAGAACTCAACCACGGCGGGGTAGGCGGCGCGCATCCGCTCCACCGTGTCGGCGAGCCCGACGGACTCGATCGCTTCGGCGGGACCCGTGATCGTGCGCTGAGCCAAGGGAATTCGCTCGCGCGACAGTTCGAGCGGACGACCGAACAGCAATCTCGTCAACTCGGCGCGATCGTCGTCGGCGACGTTGGATCGGCGCGCCCGGACCGCCTGCGCGGAGTCCAGGATCGACGTCATCCGGCCCAGGTCCTCCCACAGTTGCGCGAGTGATTTCTCGATCACCGCCCATCGGTGCGCGGTCACGCCCGTCGGCGGATAGCGACGCACGTGCTCCAGACCTGGGTGGCTTTCCAGCTCGATAAGCGTCGCCGACATGGCGGCGACTTCCTGGGTGCGCGAGGCGAGTGCGCGGTCGATCGTCTCAGTGCTCACCACGTTCATGGTCAGTCCTGGTACCGCGCCGTCGGCGGGCCGGGCGACGGTCCGAGGCTTCGCAGCTGGGCGTCGTAGAGGCGCTGCCACGTTCCGTCGTCGCGCATCTGTTCCAGGGCGCCGTTGACGAATCGAACCAGGTCGCTGCTCTCCTTCTTGATCCCGACGCCGTAGGGCTCGACCCCGATGCTGGGACCGACTACCTCCACGTTCGGGTCCTGCGCGGCAAGCCCGGACAGCACCACGTCGTCGGTGCTGATCGCATCGACCTGTCCCTGTTGCAACATGACGAGGCAATCGGTCCAGCTGGTCACGCCGAACAGCGTCGGCCTTGGGTCGAGCGCGAACAACGCCGACAGCGAGGTCGTCCCCCGCACCGCACACACCCGTTTGCCCGAAAGTGCCGCGGCAGAATCCATTCCAGAACCCTTCACGGCGAGGATGCGCTGGTTGGCGTAGTAGTACGGCGTGGAGAATGCGACGTTCCGTTTGCGGTCACAGGTGATTGAGTAGGTCCGGACCACCAGGTCCACCTGACCCGACTGCAACGCCGATTCCCGTTGGCCCGCATCGACCACCCGCAGATCGATGCGGTCCGGATAACCGAAGATGCTCCGCGCGATCTGCCGGGCAAGCTCGATGTCGAAGCCCTCCAGCTGTCCCGAAGAGGGGTTCCGAAAACCGAACGGATACGTGTTCTGGTCGACACCGACGACAAGCCGGCCACGCTCGGCGATCGCCGCCATCGTGGAACCGGGTGGCATGGCGCCCGGCGAAGGCTGCGGACCAGGGCGCAGGCTGGCTTCCCGATCGCAGTCCGCATTGCCAGCAACCGGCGCGGTCGTGACTTCATGCGCACCGGCTGGCCTCGCATCGATTGGTGCGACCGTCACCGACGTCGGCGATGTCGAGGATCCACATCCGGCGGCGACGAGCGAAAATGTGAGCAGTGCCATCACAACTCGCGCTCTCACAGGAACTCCTTGAGCCGCGGCCACAAACCGACGACGGCCGCCGCCGCAGCGACCACCATCAGCGCAAGCGTCCCCGTCGGACTCCACGCCAGCCGTGCACCCGCTGCGGACACCCGATCGCGCAGCGTCGCGCGGGTTTGCTCGATCTCGTCGCGCAAGCTGGATTCGACGACGGCGAATTGCGCTGCCGATGCACCCGGATCGGTGCCGATCGCCTGCGCAACCGCGCCAGGGTAGTCGCCGCCCAGGTAGGCCTCCACCTGCTTGCGGTGACTGGCGGTCCATTTCGCAACACCGTCCCTCGCGGCCGACGGCCCCGTACCAACCAGCGTGCCCAGGTCGTCGATGTGGCCGTGGAACGACTTTTCGCTGGCAGTGATGTCCCCCCGCGCGATCAGCTGCAGGGTTTCGTCGGTCCGGGCCTGGTCGGCGAGGATGCGAGCCTTCGCGAGCTGCCCGATCCGCGCAGTGCCCTCGGTTCGGCTGTAATCGATGTTGCCTGCCGCCAGGCGGGTAGCCACGACGATCCACCCGATCACCAGCAACGCCGCGGCCGCCGCGACGACGAGCCCCATGTTGAATTGCCGGTTCGTGCGGGCAAACACCATCACCGAGCCAATACCGATCGCCGCCAGGACGAGCACCACCAGCACGAGACCGACCGTCGGCGCCACACCGACGGCGCGCTGGTCTTCGTCGACCGTGGCAAGATTGTCGTTGTAGATCCTCTCGGCGCCCGGAAGCAGCGCGGTCTGCATCAACGACGACGCTTCCCGCAAGTACCCGGACCCGACCGGGAACCCCTGCCGGTTGTTCGCCCGCGCCGACTCGATCAGCCCCGTGTACGCAGACAGTTGCGCCGATATCTCCGCCATCGCGGTGCGGGTATCCGCTTCGGTGGCTCCCGCGGACGCGTCCGCCAGTGCCGATGCCGCGTCAGCCAAGGCTTGCTGATAACGCGCCCGCATCGGTCCCGTTTCGATCCCGCTGGAGAGGAACGCTGATGCTGCAGCGGCGTCGGCGGCCGACAGAGCGGCGTACAGGTTCTGCGCCGCGTAGGCGAACGGCTCGGAACGGTCGAGAACCGCGTTGTGCTCGGCGATCCGCCCGTCGAGCTGAGCCGCACACACCACCCCGGCGATCACGCAGCATGCCGCGACAGCGACCGCGATGATGCCGACGACACCGGGCGTCGTGCGGGCAAGGCGTCGCAGCCACGCGACAGAAGCCCGCGTGTCCAGCGTGCGCGGAGAGCCCATCTCGTTCACCACCCCTGCCCCAAAACGTGATCGTAACCGCAGGAGGGCAGGGGTCGCGCAGAGTTTCGAGTAGGTTGTGACAATCCGTGACAATCTACGATTCTTGCCGTTGGGTACTACACTTCAGCAGACCCGCGCATCGGGATTAGACGGCCTTGACCTGCAACAACAACAACGGCAGTGCGCAAGGGGGGACTCGAACCCGGACGTCCTAACGCGACCCCTTCACGGTCATGCGGGCCCGGTAGGTGTGTGGCCGGTCGCCCGGCGGCGGGGAAGCTCCGATGTACCGGCTCAGCTTGAGATCGTTGCGAAACTGCCGCGCGCAGTTCGGCAACCCCGTCCGCTCGGGTGTCCCGCGTCAGCCCGCGGTCACGCCGGGCGGGATGTCGACGACATCCAGTGCCAGAATCCCGAGTCGCCCAACCCGAGCTCGTCGAACATCGCGACGACGTAGCTCAGCGTCGGAGTGAGCGCACCCCGCCACCAGGTGTGGTGAGATGTGGTCGCCGCCGGCCCCGAGTCGCTGAGTTGGGGCGTGTCGAACTCACTGCCGTCACCTACATCGTGCGATACCAGGGTGAACTCGGCAAAGCCGTTGGGTACGAGCACATCTCGACCTCCCGACCGTGCCGTGAACCGGCGTCAATAGATGTTGGACGGGCGGACCATGCCTTCTGCGAGATCACCGAATCCGGGGGCGATGATCGCACCTGGGTTCACCATGACCTCCTCGACGACGAGCGTTTCGGTGGTCAAGAGCAGTGCAGCGATCGACGCCGCGCTTTGCAGCGCGGACCGAGTTACCTTCAGCGGATCGATGACACCGGACTCGGACATGTCTCCATAGCTGTCGGTGACTGCGTTGAACCCATGCCCGACAGGCAGTTTCGCGACTTTGGCGACCACTTCGTCACCGTCGAAGCCGGCATTGATTGCGATCCACCTCAGCGGTTCCTCGACTGCGCGGCGCACGATCTCGCGTCCTTCGGCCACATGGCCGGTGAGCTCCAGCAGATCCAGCGCCGGCTGCGCCTGCAGCAGTGCGGTCCCGCCGCCCGCGACGACGCCCTCCTCGAGCGCCGCACGCGTCGCCGACAAGGAGTCCTCTACCCGGTGAAGCGTTTCCCGTAGTTCGACATCCGTCGCGGCGCCGACGTGGATTACCGCCACTCGGCCGGACAGTCGGGCGATCCTTAGCTGCAGGTTGTCTTGGTCGTGCTCGTTTTCAGCACGGTCCAACTCGCGTTCGATCTGGCCGATCCGTGCGTCCACGTCGGCCTTGGCGCCCGCTCCGCCGACGAGAGTGGTGGAGCGCTCGGTCACGGTCACCTTCGCCGCTTGTCCCAGATGTTCGATCCACTCGTTCTCCAATGCCAGGCCGGATTCCGGGCTGACTACCGTTCCGCCCAACAGGGCTGCCAGGTCTTCAAGTTCGGCGACCCGGCGATGGCCGAACCCTGGTGCGCGGACCACAACTGAGCGGAAAGTGTCATGCACGTTGTTCGTGACGAGCATGCTCAGCGCTGGACCGTCGATGTTCTCGCACAGGATCAGCAGCGGCTTCTTGGCGCGTTGTACCTGCTCGAGAACCGGCATCAGCGTCTGAACGGTGGAGATCTTCTGGTTTGTAAGCAGCACATAGGCGTTCTCGAGCACCGCTTCCATCCGGTCTTTGTCGGTCACGAAGTAGGGCGAGACGTATCCGTGATCGAACTCGACGCCATCGACGTAGCTGAGGCCCAGACCGAACTGTGGCCATTCCTCGACGGTCACGACTCCCCCGGCGCCAACCCTGGTCAGTGCCGCGGCGATGACAGCGCCGATGTCGCTGTCATTGTTCGCCGACAGCGTGGCGACGTGGTGCAGGTCGGCCTCGCCGGTGGTATTGCGGCTGCGCTCGCGCAGGGTGTCGACGACGGCGGCAGTGGCTCTTTCGATGCCGCGCTTGAGTTGGATGGGGTTGGCGCCGGCCTCGACCGCCCGCAGGCCTTCGCGAACCATCGCTTGTGCAAGTACCGTCGCGGTTGTTGTTCCATCGCCTGCTACGCCGTTGGTTTTGGTGGCGACTTCCTTGACGAGCTGCGCGCCCATGTTGGCGAAGGGATCGCGTAGCTGGATCTCCTTGGCGATGGTGACACCGTCGTTGGTGATCGTCGGAGCTCCAGTGAGCTTCTCCAACACCGCATTACGGCCTTTGGGCCCCAACGTCACCTTGACCGCATCGGCTAGGGCGTTCACCCCCACTTCGAGCAGCGCTCGGGCATCCTTGCTGAATCGGAGTTCTTTTGCCATGTCACACGTACCTTTTCTGTTGAAGTCGGGGGGTAAGGGAAAACTTGGGACCCGGTCTAGGGCGTGAGGATGGCGCGGCCGCGGATCTTGCCGGCGTCGAGGTCGTTGATGGCCGATTGGAAGTCGTCGAGGCGGTATTTGACGGTGTGCAGGTGGACCGCGCCGCGGGCGGCGAGCACCATCAGGTCGCATAGGTCGTTGTAGGACCCGACGAGGTTGCCGATGAAGTTGATTTCGTTGGAGACGATGTCGATCGTCGGGACGTTGATGTTCTCGCCGTAACCGACGACGTAGTAGTCGCCCGCGTCGCGCAGCATCTGCACGCCCTGGCTGGTCGCGCCGCCCTCGCCGACGAAATCGATCACGGCTTCGGCGCCGTTGCCGCCGGTGAGGTCCAGCACCTGGGCCAGCTGGGAGCCGTCGGCCACGACCGCGTGATCGGCGCCGATGGACAACGCCAGCTTGACGGCGTCGGCATTGCGGTCTACCACGATGAGTTCGGC
This sequence comes from Mycobacterium sp., assembly GCA_025965815.1. Taxonomy (GTDB): domain Bacteria; phylum Actinomycetota; class Actinomycetes; order Mycobacteriales; family Mycobacteriaceae; genus Mycobacterium. Next base: position 3,476 of record JAOPWF010000193.1, on the reverse strand, counting down.
CGGGGTGAGTGCCTTGAGCACCTGAATGCCGATGTGGCCCAGCCCGCCCGCGCCGATCACCACGGCGCGGTCGCGCGGGGTGAGGCGACGCGCCGCCTTGGCGGCGGCGTGATACGCGGTCAGGCCGGCATCGGCGAGGGCCGCGACGTCGGCGGGTTGCAGCGAGTCGCCGATCTTGACGACACTGCGGGCCGAGGTTTTCAGGTATTCGGCGTAGCCGCCGTTGGTGTCGATGCCGGGGAACGCGTTGGCCTGGCAGTGCACGTCGTCACCGGAGCGGCAGGCGCGGCACAGTCCGCAGGTGATCAACGGGTGCACGATGACCTTGTCGCCTTCGCGGACGTTGGTCACTGCGGATCCGACCGAGTCGACCCAGCCGGCATTCTCATGCCCGATCGTGTACGGCAGCGCGACCTGAGACTTCTGCGCCCATTGGCCTTCGAGGATGTGCAGATCGGTTCGGCACACGCCGGCGCCGCCGATCTTCACGACGACGTCGAAGGGTCCGGTCGGGGTGGGGACCGGCACCTCGGCCATCTGGAGGTTCTGGTGGTAGCCGACCACCTGGACAGCGCGCATGGTGCTCATGGTTGTTCCTTTCCTGAGTCGGGAATTGTCAGCGCGGCCAGCGCCACGAATGCCGGGTCGGGTGGCGCGGCAGGGGGTTCGGCGGGATATCGGGTGCCCAGCAGCCCCCGGCAGAAGTGGGCATTGCCGTCGATGGAGATACGGGTGGAGCGGGCACGGCGCAACCCGATCGGTACATCGTCGGGGGGGTAGCCGTGGCCGTGGTGATCCACCATCACCAACGCCTCGGCTGCGGTCGGCAAGCCCAGGGCTGTTCGGCGACCCAGCAATGCCCGCGTTCTCTCATCGTCGGGCAGTTCGCGCAGCCGTACCTCGCCCAGCGACGCGACCGGGCGGCCGGGGTCAGACCCCAGCAGCTGGGTCAGGCACCGCTCCATCGCGGCGGTGTGCGCCTTGCGCGCGAAGGTGAGCCGCAGGTCCTCAAGGCTGTCTTGCGCCTCGTGCCCGAAGGTGCCCCGGTAACCGGCGTCGGCGGCCAGCCCGGCGTTGATGATGTCGGAATCGTGATGGTCGTCAAGCTCGACGATCACCTGGTCCGTCCAATCAAGCGCCACCAGAACATCTTTGGCGTCCGACGCCATCAGGTAAGCGAAATTCGGCGCGCAGAACGAGGTGGGCAGCCGAAGGTGAACTTCGACGTCTGGGCCGGTGATCACCAGTGAGCGGACAAACCCCAGATCAGTGATGGGCTCGTCGAGCTCGGGATCAACCACCGCCCCCAGCGCCGCGTATGCGTCCTCGAGCCGGTTCACCTCAGGCCCCGACTAGATGGTCCGCGGCTTCGGCGACGTCCTCGGCGCCGCGCGGGCCCACCGCCGGCTCGTCTGCGCCCGGCAGCTGCAGCTCGCCCGGAACCGCGAGGTCATACATCTTGGCGGCGTTGAGGCCCAGGACTTTCTTCTTCTGCCCGGTGGTGATCGCCGGGTACTCGCCCAGATCGTCGGGGATCTGGAAATCGACGAACGCCTCCACCAGCCAGCGCGGTGTCCACAGCGCGTAGTCCGACGAGAACTGGATGCGGTCCTCGCCCACCCAGTACAACAGCTCACCCATGATCTGCGCGAAGTACTTCGGCCGGGTGTGGATGAACGGCATCGCCACCGCCAGCCCGGCGTGCACGTTGGGCTCCTGGGTGGCGATCCAGCAGAAGTCCTCCAGCCGGGGCAGTCCACAATGCTCGACGATGAAGTTCAGCTCGGTGTAGTCCGAGGCGACATGGTCGATGTCGGCGACGTCGAAGGCGTCGCGATCCAGCGGCCGAATGGTCGGGCCCTTGTGGACATGAATGTTGCGGATGCCCAGCTCCTGGCAGGCCTCCAGATAGCGGTGCGCCCACGGGTCGTCGAGCTTGTAGCCGCGCGAGTCGCCATGCCATTCGGCGGTATAGAGCTTCACCCCCTTCAGCCCGAACCGCTCCGCGTCGGCGCGTAACTGATCCAGCCCCGCCTCACCATTGCGCGGGTCGAAATTATGGTTGTAGGTCAGCTGGTCGGGATGGGCCGCCGCCAACGCCGACGCCTCATCGGTCTGACCAAACCCGCGGTAATAGAACTCCCCGAGGAACGCCGGCTGGAAGATCGCATGGTCGACGTAGCCATCGGTGAACAGATCCTTCATCAGCCGATCACCGCCCTGGTACAGGTACTCCTCGTAGCTCCACACCTCCGATTCGGGCGACAGATTGCGGTGATAATCATAAAAACAGTCGATGAACTGCCTGCCGTGAATATTGCGCTGGTTCTCCGGACGGGCATCCCACAACGCGATATGCGCATCGACGATGAAATACTTCTCGCCATCCTTTTCGTACATGTCAGGCTCTCCTTCGTGTGACTGCTGTCACAAGACGTAGGCCAGAGCTTATGGTCGCGCGACCGGTTATCGGACCTTGCTGACGTCTCAATTTGAGACGTCGCGCGTCTTGGTCGGCGGTGTGTCCCGGCGCAATCCTTGAAACGTGGATCACAGCGCGGCGGTGGCGATACGCCGACAGGAACGCGGAAGGGGTGCCCGACCAACTCCCGGACCGGGTGCGGCTGCATCAGATGCAAAACCGCGAGGCCAAGAGAATTTCCGTCGGCTGTTCGCGTCGTGGCAGCGCAGCGAGGACTACGGCGTCTCGCTGGAAACCATCGAACCCGTCTTCACGGGCACCGACGCCCAGGAGTCGCTGTTCTACGAATGCGGCAGCGAGGTGCTTCTCGACTTGCAGCGGACCGTCGCCGACGAGCCCATCAGCCTGATGCTGACCGACGCAGACGGGATCGTGCTCAACCGGGTCAGCGGAGACCACAGCGTCTTGCAGGCGCTCGACGACGTGCACCTGGCGCCCGGCTTCGCCTACTCCGAACGCGAGGTCGGCACCAACGGACTTGGGCTTGCCCTCGCTGACCGCGTCCCGACCCTGGTGCGCGCGGATCAGCACGACGCCCGGAGTCTGTGCACGTTCACCTGCGCAGCCGTCCCGGTCCTCGATCCGACCACCGGCCATCTCGAGGGCAGCGTCAACCTGACGACCTGGTCGCAGTCGTCCAGCGGCCGGCGGCCACGGCAGACGCCGCGCGGCCAGGTGTTCCGCATCGAGGTTCCGCGGCTGGAACCCGGCTCGGCAGCCTGCGGTCACTCTCGGCGTCGTGGACGTCGGCGGTCGGCCGGGCTGAACAGGCCATGTCGGCCGGACACGTCGTCGCGGCCATTGGCGAGCCGGGCTCGGGCCGGGCCACCATGCTCGCGCAGGCGGCCCGGCACACCTATCCGCGCGACCGCATTCTGTCAGCGGGGGTACTGGCCCCCACCGACATGGAGAAGTGGCTCGGACTGTGGACGCCCGAGCTGGGCAAGGCGCACACCGCTGTCATCGCCCTGACGTGGACGCGCTGCCGGCATGG
>JAOPWF010000132.1 GCA_025965815.1 Mycobacterium sp. | reverse complement strand
TGCGGTCAGGGATCGCCTTACGCGTTCCACGAGGTCAGTCACAGCGCACACGATCGTAGACTAATGACAGTGGTCTTCGATCGCCGAGTAGCCAGCGTGGGCCGGCGTCGGTGAGGGTCATCGCAGCAATAGTCCGGCGGCCACCACGGTCAGCACGATAGCCACGCTGACGGCGATGATGGCGGCGATCAGGATGGCCTCCACGCCGAAACGCTTGGACCGCCGCCGGTCCGGCGCATATGAATCCGGAGTGGACAGTCCCGGCGCCGCGGCGTCCGACCGCGCGGCGCCGGCGGATGCGTCACGTCCCAGCTCGCCTGGCACTGGCTGTCGTTGCCGGGGGATCGGGAGGGGCTCCGGGCGGGTTTGCGCCACTGGAGCGGGAATCGGGGCCCAGGGTTGCCCGCTGTGCGACCGCAGCGCGTCGGCGAACGCGACCGCTGAGGGATAACGGTTCTCCGGCCTGTACCGTGCCAGAACTACTCGCACAGTGTGTGAGCTGGCGTTTTGTGGTTGCCGAGCAGGATCGGGTGCATGGTTGTTCGACTGTTGTACCTGACCGCTGTTCGGGTGTTCGGCCGGTTGCCGCAGGTGGCGCGCGGCGAGTCCGCGATGGCCGCCGAGCTGATGGTGCTACGCCACGAGGTCGCGGTACTGCGCCGCCAGGTCGGTAGGCCGAGGCTGTCGTGGCCGGACCGGGCCGTGCTGTCCGCGCTGGTCCGTGCCCTGTAGGTGCCGAAAACCCCATCCATGGGCTGTGACCTGCCGGTTCTCGGATACGGCTGAAGACCGCGAGACGGGGACGCCAGGATAATGCATCGTGCTGCTGCGACTGCCCTACCTGGCGCTCACCAGCGTGTTCGCCTTCATACGGCTGCTGCCGATGAGCGACACCGACAAGGACATCGAGATCTTGGCGCTACGCCACCAACTCGTCGTCCTGCAACGTCAGATTGACAAACCCCGCCTCACCCCGCCCGACCGGGCGTTCCTCTCCGCTCTGCTCCACCGACTCGCCCGGCTCAAGCTGCGACAGCTCCACCTGATCGTCTCCCCCGACACCGTCCTACGCTGGCATCGCGACCTACTACGCCGCCACCACGCCAAGGCATCCCGCCCGAAACGGCCCGGCCGGCCGCCTACCCGCCGCCGAATCCAAACCCTCGTCCTGCGCCTGGCCCGGGAGAACCCGAGCTGGGGCTACCGACGCATCCATGGCGAACTGGCCATGCTGGCAATCAAGGTCGCCCCCTCCACCGTATGGGAGATCCTCCACCGCAACGGAATCGAGCCCGCACCCCAGCGCGACCGCCAGACCTGGAGCACCTTCCTGCGCAGCCAAGCGCAGGCCGTCCTCGCCGCCGACTTCTTCCAGACCCGGACACTGACCGGAGCACGGCTGTACGTCTTCGCCGTCATTGAGCATGCCACCCGCCGCGTCCGCGTCCTCGGCGCCACCGCCTACCCCACCGCGGTCTGGACCACCCAGCTAGCGAGGAACCTGGTCATGGATCTCCAGGACGCCGGCGCCACGGTGAGGTACCTGGTCCGGGACCGCGACAGCAAGTACACGGCCGCATTCGACGCGGTCTTCGAAAACGAAGGCATCGCCATCGTCAAGACCGGCATCCGCGTACCGCGCATGAACGCGATCATGGAACGCTGGGTGCGCTCATGCAGAGCCGAACTCCTCGACCGCACCTTGATCGTGAACCGGGCCCACCTAATGCACGCGGTCCACGAGTACGAGACCTTCTACAACGAGCACCGGTCCCACCGGACCCTCCGCGCCGCGGCACCCCTGCGCCCGCTCCCCCAACCGATCACCGCACCGGCACAGCTCGACCACCTCGACATCCAACGACGCGATCGACTCGGCGGCATCCTCCACGAGTACCAACACGCCGCCTGAGCCGCACGGATGAGGTTTTCGGCACGTACACCTGCCCGCTGGCGCCGCCGGAGAACCGGCTCACCGAGCCCATCAGGGCAGGCGAATTGACCTATCCCAGCCCATCTTGACTGGGGGCCCTGTTGCGTTGGCGGATCGCCGGACGCGCTAAGCCTGGAGCCGACCTGGAGTTGGATCGCGCGAGCCAGTTCGGTGAAGGCTGAGGCGACCCGCGCGAGGGCCGGTGCGTCGACGGCACGTTCGTCAGTCGGGAAGCCGGAGTGGACCACCGTGGCCGGGGATACCCCGGTCGACCGGGATCGGCTCCTCGACCGCACCGACGGCGGTGATGTCATAGCCGCGGGTCTGCTCGGCGAGGCGCTGGTAGTAGGCCGATACGGCGGCCAGCGCCTCGCCCGCCGCGTTCAGTAGCGTGGCGCCCGCCTGCTCGACGACGTCGGCCTCGTACGTCTCGAACGCCCGAACTCCTGCCAGCACAGCGTTTTTCAGGTCGCGAATGAGTTTGACGTCGACGTGCATGTAGGTGTGGCAAATCGCCGTGACCCGCCGGAAGTCGGTGGCGGCGGCCAGGAGTTGCTTGACGGCGGCCAAGGAATGCCGGACCAGCCCAACTTCCGGCCGCGCCGACATGGTGGCAAGGTCGTGGTCGAAGGACCGAATGTCCTGGTGCGGGTCGCAGAAGCTGACGGTGAGTTGCCACAGGACGCGCAAATCCTCGTGCACCAGCCCGTCGAGATAGCTGACCAGGAAGCGTCGGTGCGACTCGATCACATACTGCGCCTTGAACGGCGTCAGCTCCCCGCGATCCTCACCCAGGGTGGTGACCATCCCGGTGAATCCGTAGTCGGCGATCAGCGCGTTCTCCATGCCGACCAACAAGTACACGAACCGTACCCAGGTCCGGAACAGCTCTTCGAGCGGGAGCGCCCGCAGACCGTCCTCAGTGAGCACCACTCCCCACCGGGCGCCGAACTCCAACCGGCGCAGATGGCCGATCTGGTACATCGCGAGTTGGGAGTCGATTTCGGCGTGGGCGTGGTGCAGCACCTTCCGATACGCCGCGGTCGCGTCGAGCCCGGCGTGGTTGCGGATGATGTGGGGTCCGCCGATGTGCAGGTGAAGGAACTCGCTGACGTCGAACACCGCGCCACCGATCGCCATCCAGTGGCCTGCGTCGGTGGTGTTGTGCTGTGCCAGCTCCGACACCTCGAAGCGGGGACCTTGCTGCGCGTGGCCCAGGTAGGTCGTGAAGACGTCTTCGCTGAGCCGTCGGTCCGCCACCAGTTGGCGGAGGAATTCGCGCCCGACGGCG
>JAOPWF010000127.1 GCA_025965815.1 Mycobacterium sp. | reverse complement strand
GATCTGGTTCGACATCACCACCGACACCGCGGTCACGGTGCACAGTGCCGGTTGGTACGCCGCGCGTCCCGCGGCCGGCCGGGCCGATATCGCGGTGGGCATCCCGACCTTCAACCGGCCGGCCGACGCGGTAAACGCACTGGTCGCGCTGACCTCCGATCCGCTGGTGGACGAAGTCATCGGCGCGGTGATCGTGTCCGACCAGGGCACCAAGAAAATGCGCGATCATCCGGGTTACGCGGCGGCGGCCGCCCCGCTCGGGAATCGGCTCTCGGTGCACGACCAGCCCAACCTGGGTGGGTCCGGCGGCTATAGCCGGGTGATGTATGAGGCGCTGAAGAACACTGACTGCGAACAGATCCTGTTCATGGATGACGACATCCGCATCGAGCCGGACTCGGTGCTGCGCGCCCTGGCGATGAACCGGTTCGCCAAGGCTCCCACTCTGGTCGGCGGCCAGATGCTCAACCTGCAGGAGCCGTCGCACCTGCACATCATGGGCGAGGTCGTCGACCAGGCGAACTTCATGTGGACGGCGGCGCCGCATGCCGAATACGACCACGACTTCGCCAAGTACCGGCTGAGCGACGAGAAGGAGCGCAGCAAGCTCCTGCATCGCCGCATCGACGCCGACTACAACGGCTGGTGGATGTGCATGATCCCGCGGCAGGTCGCCGAGGAGATGGGCCAGCCGCTGCCGCTGTTCATCAAGTGGGACGACGCCGACTACGGGCTGCGCGCCGCCGAGCACGGGTACGGCACCGTCACCCTGCCCGGCGCGGCGATCTGGCACATGGCCTGGAGCGACAAGGACGACGCCATCGACTGGCAGGCCTACTTCCACCTGCGCAACCGGTTGGTGGTCGCCGCCATGCACTGGGACGGCAGCGTCGGCGGACTGCTGGCCTCATCGGTCAAGGCAACGCTCAAACACCTGCTGTGCCTTGAATATTCGACGGTCGCCATCCAGACCAAGGCGATGTCCGACTTCCTGGCCGGCCCGGAGCACATCTTCTCCATCCTGGAGAGCGCGCTGCCCGACGTGCATCGGATACGCAAGCAGTTCCCCGACGCCGTGGTGCTGCCGGGCGCGACCGCGTTACCGCCGCCGTCCAACAAGATCCGCAAGAAGATCAAGATCCCGACTTCGCCGCCACGAATCGCCATCCGGCTGGCCCGCGGAGTGATCCACCAGCTCAAGGCGCACGACCCGGTGAACCACGAGCGTCCGCAGCTCAATGTGGCCACCCAGGACGCCCGCTGGTTCGTGCTGTGCAAGGTCGACGGGGTCACCGTCACCACGGCCGACGGCCGCGGGGTGGTCTATCGCCAGCGCGACCGCGCCAAGATGTTCGCGTTGCTGCGGGCGTCGTTGCGTCAGCATCTGCGGCTGGCCCGCAAGTTCAACCGGATGCGCAAGACCTACCGAGAGGCGCTGCCGGTGCTCACCAGCAAGCAGAAGTGGGAAACGGTGTTGCTTCCCGGCGGGGTAGAGCGAAGCGACACGGAAATCGTGGCGAAGTCGCCGCAGAATGGCTGAGGCCTGGGCGCTGTCGGTGCCCACAGACGACGTGGACCCGCCGCGGGGCGAGGCGGCCGCGCTGGTGGCCGTGCAGTCGGCGCTCGCCGGTCGACCCGGGGTCCTCGCCGCGGCGCGGGCCCTCTCGCATTTCGGTGAACACAGCATCGGCTGGGTGGTCGTCGCCGCACTCGGTGCGATGCTGCAACCCAGCCGCAGGCGACCCTGGCTGCTCGCCGGTGTGGGCGCGTTCGCCGCGCACGCGGCCGCGGTACTCATCAAGCGGGTGGTGCGCCGCCCGCGTCCGCATCATCCGGCCGTCGCCATCAACGTCGGCACGCCCAGCCGGCTGAGCTTCCCGTCCGCGCACGCCGCCTCCACCTCGGCCGCCGCGGTGCTGCTGGCCCGGGCCACCGGATCGCCGTTGCCTGCGTTGATGGTGCCGCCAATGGCGTTGTCCCGCCTGGTGCTCGGCGTGCACTACTCCAGCGACGTGGCGGCGGGCGTACTCGTCGGAGTCACCGTCGCGGGAGCAACCGGCCGACTGGCCCGACGCATCGAGGAGGCTGCGCATGAGTGAGGAGGCCGCACCGGTCACCGGCCCACCCGCCAACCTCGTCGCCGGCATCGTCAAGGCTGTCCGGCCGCGCCAGTGGGTGAAGAACCTGTTGGTGCTCGCCGCCCCGCTGGCCGCGCTCGGCGGCGACGTCCGCTACGACTACCGCGACGTGCTCATCAAGGTGTCCATCGCGTTCGTGGTGTTCTGCCTGGCCGCCTCGTCGGTCTACCTGATCAACGACGCCCGCGACGTCGACGCGGACCGCCAGCACCCGACTAAGCGATTCCGGCCCATCGCCGCCGGCGTGGTCCCCGAGTCGTTGGCCTACGCGCTGGCGGCCGTACTCGGCGTCGCGTCGCTGGCGATCTCCTGGTTGGTGACCCCGGACCTCGCCATGGTGATGGCGATCTATATCGCCGTGCAACTGGCGTACTGCTTCGGCCTCAAACACCAGGCCGTGCTGGACATCTGCATCGTCTCGTCGGGATTTCTGATCCGTGCCATCGCGGGCGGCGTCGCCGGGAATATCCCGCTCTCGCAATGGTTTCTGCTGGTGATGGCGTTCGGCTCGCTGTTCATGGCGGCGGGCAAGCGGTACGCCGAACTGCAGCTGGCCGAGCGGACCGGCGCCAAGATCCGCAGGTCCCTGGAGAGTTACACCACCACCTACCTGCGGTTCGTGTGGACGCTGTCGGCGACCGCGGTCGTGCTGTGTTACGGGTTGTGGGCCTTCGAGCGCGACGGCAACGCCGGCTCCTGGTTCGCGGTGTCGATGATCCCGTTCACGGTCGCGATCCTGCGCTACGCCGTCGACGTCGATGGTGGGCTCGCGGGCGAGCCCGAGGAGATCGCCTTCCGCGATCGGGTGCTGCAGCTGCTGGGCGTGGCGTGGATCGGAACCGTCGGTGCGGCCGTCATCTTCGGCTGACCGCGCCGCCACCGCGGTCGCGGGCAGGTTGGCCCGCTGGCCCGCATACCCGTATGACCTGACGGTGCGGGTCAGCCTCTGGGTGAGTGTGCTGGTCGTCACCGTGCTGTACGCATGGGGCGCGTGGCAGCGCCGCTGGATCGCCGACGACGGCC
>JAOPWF010000111.1 GCA_025965815.1 Mycobacterium sp. | reverse complement strand
CAGTATCGCAATGACGAGCGCGAAGACCGTAGTCGCGGCCGGATGCCCGAACACCAGTACCGCGAGCCCGTTCATCAACGCCGACAATGGTATTGATGCAACCGCCAAGCGCGGGGTGTACGTCCAGGCGATGATCGCCGGCAGCATGCCGGCGATGAGCAGGCCCGCGTCGTGCCGTAACGGGGTGAGCTCGATGATCACCTCGGGAACGAACAGCGGCAGCACGACCAGCAGGATGGCGCCGACCTGCTTCAGCTTCGAGCCCGCTGGGTCACTCATGGCCGGCCAGACCAAGGATCCGGGCCGCGTTGCGGTACGCGATCAGGTCGACAACCCGGATCGCGTCGGCCTCGCTCCACTCGTCCGCGTCGACGAAGCATTGCAGGGTGTCACGTATTCCGTTGCGCCAGAGCCTTGCTCCCAGATAGTGCAGTTCCGCCGGACCGAAGGCGTCCGAGGAGTAGAGGATGTTGCGGAACGGCGCCATCTCGCGGAGCCGCGCGATGAACGCGCGCGACCGTGCGCCGAGGTAGTTGATGGCCAGGCCGCCGTCGATGTAGACGTTGTTGAACGCCTGCGCGAGGTAACCCGCCTCCCCTTCGTAGGGATAGCAGTGCAGCAACGTGATTGGGGAGTTTCCGGAGTGCCGCAGAAAATCCGGCAGGTACAGCGGATTCGTCTTGTGTAGGTCAGCGTCCCGGTCACCGAAGCCGACGTGCAGTTGCAGTGGCTTCCCGAGCGTCAGCGCGCGATGCAGGCCGAACCGCAACAGCACGCGGTCCGTCAGCCGACGCCCGGGGATCGACTTCGTCCCGACCGCGGTGACCGCCCGACGGTGCAGGATGTCTTCGAACGCGGACGCGTAGTCGCCGGAGGCCTGGGCGGCGTCGTCAGCCACCGTCTCCAACCGGACGACCTCGTGGGCATGACCACCAGCAGCCGCGGCGACGCCCGAGACATCCGCGACCCCTTCGGATAATCCGGTGTCCACCAACCAGTCCGACACACCCGCGCCCGAGAGAAACCGCCGCGCCAGGTCGGGCTCGCTGAGCTGCACACGACGTTCCCAGTAGGCTTGCGGGTCAACATGCCTGGGCAGCTCGAGCAGCGGTGCGCAGTGTGTTCGCACCGCGAAACCGAGCTGGGTGTCGAACGCCGAGTCGAAGGCCGCGAGCGGTTCGACATTTCCTTCGTTCAGGCCGTTTTCGAAGCGGGCCCGGCCACCGGCCTGCAGCCAGTACCCGTGCACATGATGGTCGACCAGGGGCACATCTGCGATGTGCTCAGCCAGACCGGACACGGTCACATACTCCAGGACATGCGGAACTTCTCGGTGAGCTCCTCGGGATTCAGGTCGCCGAAGTTTTCCTGCTCGTAACGGCGGACCGCCACCAGCTGGTCGACGGCCGCATCACCGAGAATGCCACGCAGCAGCGAAGATCCGTCGAGCGCATCCAGTACGGCGGCCTGGGTGGACGGGAGCAGCACGGTCCCGGCGCCGGCGCGTTCCTCATCGGTCTGGGTGGCGGGGTCCACCGTGGTCTCGACCGGCAACGATGCACCGCGTTCGATGCCGTCCAGTGCGAGTCCGAGGATCGCCGCCGACGCGAAGTACGGATTCGCCGACGGATCGATGACCTTGACCTCCACGTTGGCGCCGTGGGGGTTCTCGCGACCGCCGGTCAGGTAACGGACCGCGGCTTCCCGGTTCTCCGTTCCCCAGCACGCGTAGGCGCCCGCCCAGGAACCCGGCTGCATCCGGAGGCCGGACAGGATCGAGCCGCAGAGGATGCCCTGGGCGTCGGGCAGCCCGGCAAGGACGCCCGCGACCGCCGATTCGCCTTCCTGCGTCATTCCGTTGGCAGCGGTTCCGCCCGATAGCAGCGGAGCGCCATCCTTGGTCAACGAGAAGTGCTGATGGGCACCGGATCCGACGCTGCCGGCGAACGGAACGGGTGACAGGCTGACGCGCAAACCGTGCTGACGGGCCGCCCGTCCGATGATGATTCGCATCAGCACCAGTTGATCGGCCGCGGCGACCGGGTTCTGGGGTGCGAGCGAGATCTCGAACTGGTTCACCCCGTATTCCGGATGAAACTGCTCGATGCTGATGCCGGAACTCGTGGCGGCGTCGGTGACATTCCGGACGAATCCCTCGTGTTCGAGCACGCCGGCCAATCCGTACTGCGCCCACATGGTGGACGGCAGGCGGCTGCCGTCCGGACCGACGAGGACGAACTCCATCTCGTGGCCGACCGTCGCGGCGATACCCGCGTCCGCCAGCCTTGCCTCGATCCGGCCCAGTGTGCCGCGACTGCAGAGCGGATCCGGTGTGCCGTCCTGGTCGAAGAACGCGCCTGGGGCCCAGGCGAATCCGTCGCCGATGATGCGCAGCGCCGAGAGATCGATCCGGATGCGCTGGTCCCCCACCACGCCTATGGCGGCGGTGAGCGCGATGCCGGCCTGATCGATCGCGAAGCCGTGCCACACCGGGCTGGCTCCGAGACCGGGATCGGCGAACGCCCCCATCCGGCGCAACGGGACGGTCTTCGCGTGTGTCAGTCCAGCCGGGTTCACCACCGTGCCGATGAGCGTGGCGACCCCGTCGGCCTGAAGTTGGGCGATAGCTGCTGCGGCGAGGGGTTTGGCTGCCATGGCTGCCATTGTGCAGCGCGGCGGCCCCGATCGCCGCGCTTACCGGCGCAGCGTCATCGGCCTGTCAGAGAGTGATCTTGCACGTCTGGCCGATATCGAGGGTGCGCAACACCCTACCCATGCCAAGCCACATCGCACACGACAACGCGAGGTCGGTGAGCAGTTCCTCCGAGAAGTGCTCGCTGCACTGCGCCCAGAACTCTTCGTCGTCGCGCAGCTCGGTGTGGTTGATGGCGAACCGATGTGCGAACTCCGCTGCGGCTCGCTCCGCGGCGCTGTAGCCGGGCCAGGTACGCCATTCCGCGGCGTGGGAGTAGAACTCCTCGTCGATTCCGGCGGCGGCACCTTCTGAATCCCGGGTGTTCATGCAGACGACGCACTCGTTGTCGTTGGCGATGGCGATGCGCGCGGCCTCGCGAACCCGCAGCGGCAGCCGGCCCTTGGTATAGACCACGTGGCTGAAGTTGGCAAGCGCCGCACCGAGTTCCGGGGATTTCACTGCGAACGCGGCGACGTCGTCGTCGGCGAAGGCTCCGATTCTGCTCATGGCGGCATCGTACGCCGAATGCCGCAGTTCTGGAACACGTTCTAGTTTGTTGGACCGGTGACGGCGAGCTGGGAGCGGTCGTCCTCCCAATCGCGTTGCAGCAGAACCCGATGCGCGATGCGTTCCAGCGCGGCTTCTACCTGATCGCGATCGGGCCTGCCCTCGAAGGACGGCGACTGGGCCAGCCGGGCGGTGATCCGCTGGACGATGACGTTGGATATGCAGTCCACCTGACGGACACCGGATTGCGTCAGCCAGAACATGTCGCCGGTGCGCAGCGCGTACCCCGTATCGACCAGCCGCTGGAACGTGGGCTCCAGAACCTCGTGCGGTACCCGCAGACGTTCGGCGATGTCGCTCAGTGGTGCGGAGCCCGTTGCCTGGACGTGGCGATATATCTGCATCAGCGCCCACAACCGGGCGACATCCAGTTCGCAGCCGGGTTTGTCGATGAAGTTGCGCAGCCGGATGTCCGGCGAGCGGACCATCCGCCCGATTGCGATCTCCAGGATCTTCTCCGGGGACTCGGTGCTCGGCATGCCGAAGCCTTCGCCCAGGTCCACACCGACGTTCTCCATCTCCCGGAGCGGCACCTCTTTGAGGAAGAGCGCCACGATGAAACCGACCAGCGCGACCGGAGCGCCGCACAGGAACACCATGTCGAGCGAATCGGCATAGGCATTGACGATCGGAGCGGCCATTTCATGGGGCAGCCGGTGCAGTGCCTGGGGAGATTGCGCCGCCGCGGGTGGCGCGCCGCTGACCGCCAGCGCGGGTCCGATTCGGTCCTTGAGGAAGTTGGTGAACAGCGATCCGAAGATGGCGGCGCCGAACGAACTGCCGATCGTCCGGAAGAAGGTGACCCCGGAGGTCGCCACACCGAGGTCTTCGAACCGCGCGGTGTTCTGCACGATCAGGATCAGCACCTGCATGCAGAGGCCGATGCCGGTGCCGAGGATGAACAGATACAGCGACTGCAGCCACGTGGGCGTGGACGCGTCCATCCGGGACAGCAGGACGAACGCCGCGACCATGATCGCCGTCCCCAGGACTGGGAAGATCTTGTACCGACCGGTGCGGCCCACCAGGATTCCGCTGCCCATGGACGTCAACAGCAGACCCGCGACCATCGGCAGCGTTCGCAGTCCCGACACGGTGGCCGAGACGCCGTCGACGAACTGCATGAAGGTGGGCAGGAACGTCAGGGCGCCGAGCATCGCGAAGCCGACGATGAACCCGAGCACACAGCAGACGGTGAACACTGGGCTGCGGAACAGCCGCAGCGGCAGGATCGGCTCGGTGGCCCGGCTTTCCACCCAGATGAAGATTCCGATCGCCACGAACGACCCCACGAACAGGCCGATGATGGTCGGCGATGTCCAGGCGTATTCGCTGCCACCCCAACTGGTGGCAAGTGTGAGGCCGGACGCCCCGAGGCCGACAAACAGGATGCCGGCGTAGTCGATGCGCGGTTTCGACGAACTCTTGGCCAGCGCGGGTATGGCCGCCGCGGCGACGAAGAAGACCACCACCGCCACCGGGACGTTGATCCAGAACGCCCACCGCCAGCTCAGGTGGTCGGTGAAGAATCCGCCGAGCAGCGGACCGATCACGGTGGTGACGCCGAAGACCGCGCCCAGCGCGCCCTGATACCGGCCCCGATCGCGCAGTGGAATGACCTCGCCGATCACCGCGGTCGCCGTGACGAGGATGGCGCCGCCGCCGATCCCCTGCAGCGCACGGGACAGCACCAGCATGGTCATCGAACCGGATAGCCCACACAGCACGGAGCCGGCGAGGAAGAACAGCACCGACGCCTGGAAGACCGCCTTGCGGCCGAACAGGTCGCCGAGCTTGCCGACGATCGCGGTAACGATCGTGGAGGCCAGCAGGTAACTCGTCACCACCAACGTCTGGTGGACGGCTCCACCCAGGTCGGCGACCACGGTTGGCAACGCCGTGGCCACGATGGTCTGGTCGAG
>JAOPWF010000108.1 GCA_025965815.1 Mycobacterium sp. | reverse complement strand
GTATGCGGCGCCCTTGCCGAGCACGATCAGGGGCCGTTTGGCGTCGGCGAGCAGGTCGATCGCGGAGTCGACCGTGTCTACTTCCGGCAATTGCCGCGGGGCCGGGTTGACGACCCGCCACAGCGTCCCCGCGGCCTGCTCTGCATCGATCACCTCGCCGAGCACTGCGGCCGGGATGTCGAGGTAGACGCCTCCTGGCCTGCCGGACACCGCGGTGCGGATCGCCCTGGCGATGCCACGGCCGATATCCTCGGCCCGCGATACTCGGTAGGCCGCCTTGGCGAACATCTTGGCGGCAGGAAGCTGATCCATCTCCTCGTAGTCTCCGCGCTGGAGGTCGACGAGATGCCGCTCACTCGACCCCGAGATCTGGACCATCGGGAAGCAGTTCGTGGTGGCATTGGCGAGCGCAACAAGCCCGTTGAGGAATCCCGGTGCGGACACGGTCAGGCAGATGCCGGGTTTCTTGGTGAGGAACCCGGCTGCGGCCGCCGCGTGGCCGGCGTCACTTTCGTGACGGAAGCCGATGTAGCGGATGCCCGAAGCCTGTGCGAGCCGAGCCAGGTCGGTGATCGGGATACCGACGACCCCGTAGATGGTGTGCACGTCGTTGAGCTTCAGTGCGTCGACCACCAGGTGGATCCCATCGGTGAGAGCACCCGGCTCGTCGGTACCCCCGGCCTCCGTGTCTCGCATGGGAGCGACGGTCATGGTGTGGACCCTTCCTGGCTGTTGATGATTTCCCTTACGTTCTAATACTTTTCACGATGCGGATCCCCGCGTCCAAGACCTGTTGTCAACCGGTCGATAAACGCCGGTTATCAAGAGGTGCGGCGTGGCCTCGCGTCGTTGCCTGTGCACTCAGTGCCTGCTCAGGCCGTCGACGAGGTCTCGCCGCTCCAGGTCGAAGACCTCGTCCAGTTGCGGGCCCGCCGCCACGTTCAAGAACGCTCTGGCCGCAACCGAACCGGGGCCGGCGTGGATAGCCATAGAGATCTGAGCCGTTGTCTCCGGCTCGACGAGGCGGACGGCTCTCGCCGCGCCGGTCACCGGTATCGCGCGCAGCCAGGTGTGCGGCACCACGCTCGCCCACGCGCCCGTGGCCACGTGCGCGTAGAGCGAAGCGACTGAATCCGTCTCCACCTGAGGTACCGCCACTGCCCCATTGGTCGCGAACGCCTTGTCGATGAATTGGCGAAATCGCATGTGCGGCATCAGCAACGCGAGTGGCAGCTGGGCTGCCTCGGCCCACGTGATGGTGCGGGCACCCGGCACGAGCTGCTCGCCGGAGAGGAGCAGCACATACCGTTCCTTGTACAACGGCACCACCTCCAGGCCCGACTGGTCGTCCGGGCCGAAGTGAGCGATAGCGGCATCCAGCTCGAAGTCGCGCAGTTGGCGGAGCAGCTCCGTGGACGACAACCGGGAGCAGACGGACACCTTGGCGAGCGGGTGCAGCGCGCAGAACGCGGCCACGGGAAGTGCCGTGGTCGTCGACACCGTGGGCCCCGTGCCAAGACGGAGCGTCCCGGAGATGCCCGACCGCATGGCGGCCGCCTCAGCCTTGAGACCGTCGTGCTCGGCGAGCAGTCGCTTGGCCCAGACGACGAGCCTTTCGCCCTCCAGCGTCAGACCCTCGAAGTTCTGCCCGCGATAGATCAGCGTGACGTTCAGCTCCCGTTCCAGCTTGGCGATCGCGGTGGAAAGCGCCGGCTGCGACACGAAGCAAGCATCCGCCGCACGCGCGAAGTGTCGTTCCCTCGCCACTGCCACGAAGTACTCCAGCTGGCGCAGCAGCACGGGCGCTCCTCTCGGCTCCTCCGATAATGATTGTATGCAGTATCCCTTATCCCGTATGCTAATACTACTGCTGAGAGAATGTCCACTCGAGGGTGGGCGACGGACGACGAAGGAGCAGCGACGTGGCTGAAGCCAGCAGCACCATGAGGGCAACCGACGCATGGCTTGCTCATGCAGTGGTGACCGAATCGGCCGAGGCCATTGTGGTGACCGACCCGGACGGCATCATCCGGCTGTGGAACAACGGGGCGGCTCGCGTCTTCGGGTATTCGGCAGCCGAAGCTGCAGGGCAGAGCCTGGACTTGATCATCCCGGAGAAGCTGCGGGGCCGTCACTGGAAGGGTTACCGGGAGACGATGGCCACCGGGATCACCCGCTACGGGGACAAGCTGTTGAGCGTGCCCGCGACCCACCAAGACGGGCGTCGGCTGTCGATCGAGTTCAGCGTGGCCCTGCTGCGCGACGAGGCAGGCCAGATCATCGGGATCTCCGCGATCATGCGCGAGGTGACCGAGCGCCGCGACGCCGAGAAGGCGCTCCGTACCAAGCTTGCCGAGCTGGAGACTCGCGTGGGGTCGGCCTGACCGACCCCACGGCGCGGCAACATCATTGGACGCGTAGCACTCGCACCGAGTCGGTGTAGCCGGCCACGCCGCTGCGGCTTCCGGACACCACCACGACCACGTCGCCGGGATGGCACGTGCCCATGGCCACCAGCGCCTGACTCACCTCGGTCGGCATGGTCTCGGCCGTAGTGGCGGGTGCCACCACGGCTGACTCGACGCCCCAGGAGAAGGCCAGCCGCGCCCGCACGGAATCGTCATGCGCAAAGGCCAACAGCGGCAGCGGCGATCGCTGCTGCGCCAGGCGCAGCGCGGTGTCACCTGTGCGGGTGAAGCAGCACAGCGCCGCCGCGCCGAGTCGTCTGCCCACTTCGCACGCCGCCGCCGCGATCGCATCACCGAAGACAGCATCCTGACCGTCTTCGCCGGCAGCCCACCCCGGCGTGTCGCCTCGGCCCGCGCTGCCCTCGGCCGCCTCGACAATGCGCGCCATCGTCGCGACCGTGTGTGCCGGGTACGCCCCGACGCTCGTCTCGGCGGACAGCATCACTGCGTCGGCCCCGTCGAAGACCGCGTTGGCCACGTCCGAGACCTCGGCCCGGGTGGGACGCCGGTCGGAGATCATCGAATCGAGCATCTGAGTCGCCACGATGACCGGCTTCGCCGCCTGGCGGCACAGGCGGATGGCCCGCTTCTGCACCAGCGGTATCTGCTCCAGCGGCATCTCCACACCGAGGTCGCCGCGGGCGACCATCAGTCCGTCGAACG
The DNA here is from genome assembly GCA_025965815.1 of Mycobacterium sp. Lineage (GTDB taxonomy): Bacteria > Actinomycetota > Actinomycetes > Mycobacteriales > Mycobacteriaceae > Mycobacterium. Next base: position 1,069 of record JAOPWF010000108.1, on the reverse strand, counting down.
CCTCGACGATCGCCGGCAGGTCTGAAACCGCTTCCGGCTTTTCGAGTTTCGCGATGACGGGCACTCGCCTGCCGACCTCGTCCATGATTGCGTGCGCGAGCTTCACCTCCTCGGGAGCTCGGACGAAGGACATGGCGACCATGTCGGCACCGATCTCGAGGGCGAACTTCAAGTCCTCGATGTCCTTCTCGGACAGGGGCGGAACGCTGACGGCGACCCCCGGAAGCGAGATGCCCTTGTGGTCGCTGACCGGGCCACCGTGCAGGACCTCGCAGCTGATGTCGTCGCCGTTGACGTCGAGCACCCGCAGGTCGATCTTGCCGTCGTCGACGAGCAGCCGATCGCCCGGCCGCACGTCGACCGCCAGCCCCTCGTACGTCGTGGAGACCCGGTCGTGGTCGCCCGGACATGCGGCGGTCGTGATCACGATCTGTTCCCCGGCGGCCCAGACCACCGGCCCCGCGGCGAACCGGCCCAGTCGGATCTTCGGGCCCTGGAGGTCCGCGAGCACGCCCACCATGCGACCGCGCTCCGCGGCGATATCACGGACCATGCCGTAGAGGGCCGAATGCTCGGCTCGGGTGCTGTGGCTGAAGTTGAGCCGTGCCACATCCATTCCGGCGTCGACGAGTTCCGCCAGTCGCGGCGCTGTGCCGGTGGCGGGTCCTAGCGTGCACACGATCTTTGCGCGGCGGTTCACCATAATTCTCTCCCTCAGTGCAGAGCCGGCTGAGTTGCCTTCTCCGGGATGTGGTCAGCCAGCGACACTCCAGGCGCACAGGTGCGCGCGAGGAGGTCGGTGGCGGCATGGATGGTGCGAAGCGTGGGAGCGGCGGCGCCGGTGAGGTCCGCCATCTCCACTACCGCCGTCACGATGGCGTCGAGTTCCAGCTGCTTGCCTGCTTCGAGGTCTTGCAGCATGGAGGTCTTGTGGTGTCCGACGTTCTCGGCGCCGCGCAGCCGCTTCTCGATGGAGATATCCGGGGTGCTGCCCACCCTGGCGGCGATGTCGAGCGTCTCCTCCATCAGCTGTATCACCAGCTGCCGGGTGTGCGGGTGCTGACAGATC
>JAOPWF010000085.1 GCA_025965815.1 Mycobacterium sp. | reverse complement strand
CTTCTCGCCGACCTTCGGGTCGACTCACTCGATGAACTCATGCTCGGGGTGACTGGCGTCCCGCATGTGGATGAAGTAGTCGTACCCGCCGTAGCCGCGGACCCGGTCCCTGGCGATTCTCGGTGGCAGCGGAAGCCGATACAGCGAGGTACCTTTGACGCCGGTATCAAGCAGGTCTGAGTCCGAATCGATGACGAGCTGCTCAAAGGTGAGGTACGTCAGCGCGATCGAGCGTTGATCGGCGTTCGTAAGAGCGGCGATCTCCTGGATGAAATACGCCGGGCTGGCCCTCCGCGAACCGCACCGTTGGCCTCGGGACGATCAGCACCTCTTTGTTGGCCGGAATGATCCGGCCGAGCCCGTGTTCATGGGCCTGCCGAAGTGACTCAGAGAAACGGGTCAAGTGATTTGCGGAGACGACGATATTTCTGAGAAACCATGCATCCCTTTCGTTCCGAGGAACCCACCACTTGTTCCAATCGGCTTTTCTCAGGAGGTTGTTGTACAGCTGATCGGCGGGTGCGCGTGCGAAACCACGAGCGGATCCTCGTTGATCATCGGTATCACAGCGTGCGCTTCTCGGATCGCGTTGGTCCCCAGGGGCGTTGAGACGACCAATCCGGCCCGCACTCGTGACGCAGTGAACGTAGCGAGCAGCACCGACAAGTCCTCGTGGGGTGCAGCCGTCGTGACGCGCTGCGACGGCGTGGGCGGGATACCGGATGCGGTCGTCTTCTCGTCGTGTGGGGGTCGGCAGGGCTCCGATCGCCTCCTTATTGTCATTGCGACCGCTGACCGGCAAGGTGATGCTCCGTGACCCACTCAGCGGACGCCTCGATGACCGGTCGCGTCTTCCGGCCGGCCGATGACAGTCCTGGCCATAGATCTCACACCAGGTGCTATCCCCGGCCGCGCTGCTCGGGCAGTGGCGGCCGGACGGTGCCATCTGGTTCGCCCGGGCGTGCTGCTCGGCCGGCAGTGACAAGCCGAGCGTGTACAGCAGGCTGTTCGAACCCGGATCCCTACTGGACGAGACGCTCACCGGCATCGCGGAAAAAATCGGCGCGACGAGTGCGCCGCTTGCCCGTGCTCTGCTCGGCGCGAGCAAGCCCTTGCGCGCGTTCATCGGTCATGTCGAACCGACCTTCGATTGGACGCTCAGCTTCCCCGCCAACCCAGCCGTGTTGTCCAGCGATCTCATAAACGCGATCTACAACGGACTGGCAGACGGCCAGCCGGTCGGGCTCGCCATGAGCGGCTATTACCCCGCTATCGCGGCGTTGTTGCAGAACTACACGGCTGCGCGGGAGGACTACGGCGGACTCGTCGGCGCCGCAGCGAAACCATTACTCGACATGCTTGTGTACTGCCGGGTTACCGGCGCACGATCGCGCGAACACGGTCATCTTGGCCGACCCCACCGCTGCCATACCGCTTCCGACGGGCTGAACCGGGTAATAAGCCACGCCGAAGCACCGCGCAGCGGTGAGAATGAGTCACCATGTCGTGCTCGCTCACTGATTCTCAGCTCAACGCACTCCTGGATGAGATGCCGGTCCTGGCCGGGCAGCCGCGACAGCTCGAGGACCTCTCCGGGGGCCTCACCAACCGCAACGTCAAGGTGACCACACCGCGCGGCGTCTACGTCGCTCGATGCACGGACACCACGTCGAGCCTCCTCGGCATCGACCGCGATCAGGAGTACTACAACAGCAAAGCCGCCGCGGTGGCGGGCGTAGGCGCACCGGTCATCGACTACAGACCCGACCTCGGCATTCTGCTGATCGGGTACCTCAACGGCACGACACTGTGCAACGACGACTTCCAGCGCCCGGGTGTCGTGGCGAAGGCTGCCGCGGCATGTCGGGCGCTGCACTCGGGACCGCGCTTCCGCGGCCGGTTCGACATGTTCGCACTCCAGCCGGGCTACTTGAAGATCGTGCAGGCCAAGGGCTTCCGATTGCCCGCCGACTATCTGGATCACGCCGAGACCTTCCTGAACATCAGGCGTGTGCTGGAGGCGACCGACGAGGCGACCGTTCCCTGCAACAACGATCTGCTGGCTGGCAACTTCGTTGAAGACGGCGACAAGATGTGGTTGATCGACTACGAGTACTCCGGCAACAACGATCCCTGCTTCGAACTGGGCAACACGTGGGCCGAATGCCAGCTCTCCCTGGAGCAGCTCGACGAGTTCGTGACCGCGTATTACGGCCGCCGACTGCGGCACAAGATCGCTCGTGCCCGACTGCAGGGCATCGTCGGCAAATACGGCTGGACACTCTGGGGCTGCATCCAGAACGGCTCCAGCGCGTTGGACTTCGACTTCTGGGACTGGGCCATGGAGCGGTACGAGGGGGCGGTCGCCGAGTTCAACGGGCCCGACCTGGCCGGCTTACTCGACGACGTGCAAGCACCGGACTGACAACCGAGGATACGAACACATGCCAACCAAACCCTTACCGGACCGTGCCCGTGTGGTCATCATTGGCGGCGGCGTGATCGGCACCAGCGTCGCCTACCATCTGACCAAGCTCGGCCATACCGACGTGGTTCTGCTCGAGCAGGGCCAATTGTCCTCTGGCACAACATGGCACGCTGCCGGGCTGGTCGGTCAGCTGCGCGCTTCGGAAAGCGGTACCCGGCTGGTGCAGTACTCCACGCAGCTCTACGCCCAACTGGAGGACGAGGTCGGACTGTCGGCCGGATACAAAAAGTGCGGCGGGGTGACGGTTGCCCGCACCGAAGATCGGATGATCCAGTTGCGCCGCACGGCCGCCAACGCCGCAGCGTTTGACCTGCAGTGCGAACTGCTCACTCCCCAGCAGGCACTCGAACATTATCCGGTGATGCGGGTCGACGACCTGGTCGGGGCGATCTGGCTGCCCGCTGACGGCAAGGCCAACCCGACCGACCTCACCGGCGCGCTCGCCAAGGGTGCGCGGATCCGCGGGACCCGCGTCATCGAACACATCCGGGTGCGCGACGTGCTGTCCGCTGACGGGCGCGTCATCGGCGTCAGGACGGACGCAGGCGATATCGAGGCCGAGATAGTGGTCAACTGCGCGGGGCAGTGGGCCAGGCAGATCGGGGCGATGGCGGGAGTCAACGTGCCCCTGCACTCAGCGGAACACTTCTACGTCGTCACCGAAACCATCGACGGAGTGCACACCGATCTGCCGATCCTCCGTGACCCCGACGGCTATACCTACTTCAAAGAGGAAGTGGGCGGCCTCGTGATCGGCGGTTTCGAGCCCGAGGCCAAGCCGTGGGTCGCCCCGGACAGGATCCCCTATCCGTTCGAATTCCAGCTGCTGGAAGAAGACTGGGATCATTTCGGAATCCTGATGGATAACGCGTTGCTGCGAATCCCTGCGCTTGAGGAAACCGGCATCAAGAAGCTCTACAACGGTCCGGAGAGCTTCACACCCGACAACCAGTTCATCCTCGGCGAGGCACCCGAACTGGAGAACTTCTTCGTCGGCGCGGGATTCAACTCGGTCGGTATCGCGACCGCCGGCGGCGCCGGGCGGGCACTGGCCGAATGGATCGTCAACGGCGCACCGACGAGCGATCTGACCAGCGTCGACATCCGCCGGTTCGCGCCATTCAACGGTAACGTTCGCTGGCTGCACGACCGGGTTGCCGAGGTGCTCGGGCTGCATTACGAAATACCCTGGCCCAACCGGGAAATGACGACCGCACGCCCCTTCCGACGCTCACCGGTACACCACCTCCTCGAAGCCGCCAACGCCAACTTCGGCAGCCGGATGGGCTGGGAGCGCGCCAACTTCTTCGCCCCGCAAGGCAGTGAGACCACGATCGAATACTCGTGGGGCAAGCAGAACTGGCTGCCGTGGTCGGCCGCCGAGCAGACCAACACCCGCACCGGTGTGACGGTCTTCGACCAGACGTCGTTCTCTAAATACCTGATCGTCGGTGAGGACGCCGAACGTGCGCTGCAATGGCTGTGCACCGCAGACGTAGCCGTCGAGCCTGGAAAATCGGTCTACACCGGAATGCTCAACGAACGGGGAACCTACGAGTCCGACGTGACCGTCACACGCACCGCCGCCGACGAGTTCCTGATCGTCAGCAGCGCCGCCACCACCGAGCGCGACAAAGACCACATCCGCAAGAACGTGTCCGACGGCAGCAGGGCAAGCCTGGTGGATGTGACCTCGTCGCTCGCTGTTTTCGGTGTGATGGGGCCGAAGTCGCGCGATCTGCTCGCGACACTCACGACGGCCGACCTGAGCGACGAGGCCTTTCCGTTCGGCACCAGCCAACAGATCTCGCTGGGCTACGCAACGGTCCGCGCCACCCGGATCACCTACGTCGGCGAACTGGGCTGGGAGTTGTATGTTCCCGCAGAATTCGCCGTCGGCGTTCTCGGCGACCTTCTGCAGACCGGCGCCGAATTCGGTGTCGGCCTGGGCGGCTACTACGCGATCGAGTCGCTGCGATTGGAGAAGGGCTACCGCGCATTCGGGCGTGAGTTGACACCCGACGTCAACCCGGTCGAGGCCGGACTGCTCTTCGCGTGCAAGCTGAAGACGGACATCGCGTTTCTGGGACGCGAAGCGCTGGAAAAGGCGAAGGCAGAAGGCCCGCGGCGCAAGCTGGTCGGATTCTCGGTCGACTCTGCCGACGCGATGCTGTGGGGAGGCGAACTGGTACTTCGTGACGGCGTCGTCGCCGGGCAGGTCACCTCCGCGGCGTGGGGCGAGACGACCGGATCATGCGTCGGCCTGGCGTACGTCCGCTCCCTCGATAACGCCACCATCAGCGCGGACTGGGTGCGGGCGGGAAGCTACGAGGTCGATGTCGCGGGCCGGCGCCATGCCATCTCGGTCTCACTCAAGGCGATCTACGACCCGACCAACGCAAAGGTCCGGTGACGGCCGAGTTCCTAGCTTCGGCCCTGAAACCGGGAGAGGTAGAGCCAGGTCGGTCGATAGCCGCGCCGTTCGTACAAGCGCATCACATCCTGATTTCCGGGGCAGCACACCGAGGATGAGATCCTGCGCGCTGAGGAGGTGCCGCTCGAGTCTCTCCAGAAGCTCTGTACCCAGGCCGCCGCTGCGGTATTGCGGAAGCACGCTGAGCGACTCGATTTCGCCGATTCGTGCCGCCGTCGCCCAGGTATCCGGTATCCACGTCTCGTCCACCGGCAGCACGTGCGCCGAGCCGTATCCGACCACGGCGTCGTCGACGAACCCTAGCAACAGCAGGGTGTCCGGCGTGGCCAGCAGCTGCGCGTACAGCTCCCTGCGGACCTCCCAGGTCTGGGCGTCACTGACATAGGGGCTCCGCGTGCCGGTGATGAACTGCCACCCACAACGGCTCGATCACATCCAGGTCCGCGCTGCTGCCCGTGCGCACCCGCCACTCGACCGCCATCGGCCCACAGTGTGCGGTCCCCGTCCGGCAGACTCGACACGTGCAACTGGTGACAATCGACGACATCCGTGCGGCGGCGGACCGGATACGCGACGCGATCGTCCGCACCCCGCTCATCCCGGCCGGCTGGGCCGATCCCGACCGTCCACTGTGGATAAAGCCGGAGAGCCTGCAGCCCGTCGGCGCGTTCAAGGTCCGTGGCGCGTTCAACGCCGTCAGTCGGCTCGACGAAACCGTCCGGGCCCACGGTGTCGTCGCGTACTCCAGCGGAAACCACGCCCAGGCGGTCGCCTATGCGGCGTCGGCTTTCGGTGTGCCTGCGCACATCGTGATGCCCGAGGAGACGCCGAAAATCAAGGTGGACGCCACCCGCGGCCACGGTGCCGAGGTGGTGCTGTGTGGTCCGGGCCAGCGTGAGAAGGTCGCCGCGGAGGTGGTGGAGAAGACCGGCGGGGTGCTGGTGCCACCGTTCGACCACCCTGACGTGATCGCCGGCCAGGGCACGATCGGCCTGGAGATCGCCCAGGACCTGCCCGAGGTGCAGAACGTGCTCGTCCCGGTGAGTGGCGGAGGCCTGGCGTCCGGGATCGCCACCGCCATCAAGGCCCTGTGCCCGGGCGCCAAAGTCTTCGGTGTCGAACCCGAGTTGGCCGCGGACGCGGCGGAGAGTCTGCGTCTGGGCCGTCGGATGGACTGGTCCATCGAGGACCGGAACCGGACGATCGCCGACGGTCTGCGGTCACAGCCTTCGGACCTGACCTTCGCGCACCTACAGCAAGTTCTGGACGGTGTGATCACAGTGTCCGAAGACGAGATCCGTTCGGGGGTCCGTGAACTCGCGTACCGCGCCCACCTGGTCAGCGAGCCAAGCGGCGCTGTGGCGTTGGCCGCCTACCGGCAAGGCGCAACGCCACCGGGCCGCACGGTGATGATCCTGTCCGGAGGGAACATCGGACCCGCGATGCTCCGGGAAATCCTCGCCGGCTCCTGAGAGCTCGGTGCTACTGAACCGCGGCGACGTCCCAGGCACCGGAAGCGGCGGTGTCACGTGCATAGTCCGCAAAGGCTTTCGGCTCTCGGCCGAGCGCCAGCTGGACACCGTTGGCGCTCTTCGCGTTTCGGCCGTCGAGAACGGTGCGGAACAGATAGTCCATGGTCGACACCACGTCGTCGGGAAGACCGTACGCCCGCAGACCCCCGATGAAGGAGTCGTGCGGAATCTGGATGTAGGGGATATCCCGCCCGGTCGCCGTGGCGATCTCGGCGACCGCCTCGGCGAACGTGAGTGCGTGGGGTCCGGTGAGTTCGTAGAGCTGACCCGAGTGCCCCTCCTCCGTGAGCGCCGCGACCGCGACGTCGGCGATGTCGTCGACATCGACAAACGGCTCGGGGATGTCGCCGGCGGGCAATGCGACTTCACCGGCGTGAATGTAGTCGGCGAAACCGCCTTCGCTGAAGTTCTGCGCGAACCAACTGCACCGCACGACCGTCCAATCCAGACCGGACTCCTGCACGATCTGCTCGCTGTCCTGTGCCTCGGGTTCGCCGCGCCCAGACAGCAGCACAATTTGCCGAACGCCCTGGGCCCGGGCGACCGCCACCAGTTCGCGGATCGCGTCAGATGCGCCCGGGACAGCGAGATCGGGGTAGTAGGCGACGTAGGCGGCGTCCACGCCGTCCAGAGCGCGGGCCCACGTGCGCGGGTCTTCCCAGTCGAACGGGATGGCCGCCGAGCGGGAACCAACGCGGACGTCGACGCCGCGGTCGTCAAGGCGTGCTGCGATCCGACTGCCGGTCTTACCGGTGCCGCCGAGGACGAGGACTGTTTTCTGATGAGTGTTGTTGGGCATGCATCGAGTACATCTCCCGATAACGAGACGATCCATAGCTGAGGAGCTCGGTTGCATACGTCATCGTCTGCGCGGAGCGTAAGCACAACCAAGCGGCCTATCGTCGAAAGAGCCGGCCGAGCCGGCGAAGGACAGCGGCGTCGCACGCTGTAAAACCTGACCGCAACACAACAGGAGTTACCAACGATGAGCAGTATTCCGGAAATCGAACTCAACAACGGCAACAAGATCCCGCAGCTTGGTTTCGGCGTATTCCAGATCGAGCCGGAGAAGACCGCTGCAGCGGTCAAGGCGGCGCTGGACATCGGTTACCGGCACATCGATACCGCAGAGATGTACGGAAACGAGAAGGAAGTCGGCCAGGGCATCCGCGACGCAGGGCTGGACCGCGCCGACGTCTTCATCACCAGCAAGCTCAACAACGGCTTCCACAAGCCCGATGACGCCCGCCGCGCGTTCGACGGAACCTTGAGCGCGCTCGGTTCCGATTACGTCGACCTGTTCCTCATCCACTGGCCGCTGCCGACGCTCTACGACGGCGACTTCGTCTCGACGTGGAATGTCATGGAAGAGTTCGCCGGGGACGGGCGCGCCCGCAGCATCGGAGTGTCCAACTTCCAGATCCCGCATTTGGAGCGACTGGCGAAGGAATCCGCCACCGTTCCCGCCGCCAACCAAATCGAGGTTCATCCCTACTTCACCAACGATGAGGTCCGCGCGTACGACAAAGAGCACGGCATCGCGACCGAGGCGTGGTCGCCGATCGCCCAGGGCAAGGTGCTCGACGATCCGGTTATTGTGCGAATCGCCAATGCCGTCGGCAAGTCACCCGCACAGGTGGTGTTGCGCTGGCACATTCAGCGGGGCGACATCGTGTTCCCCAAGTCGGTGACGCCGGAGCGGATGAAGGAGAATTTCGAGCTGTTCGACTTCGAACTGAGCGACTCCGACATGGATGCGATCACCGGCCTCGATAAGGGCGAGGCCGGCAGGACCGGACCGAACCCGGACAAGTTCGACTACATCCCCAGCTAGGGCGGCGGCTGCCGCTGCGGAACCTGAATCGGAATCGGCACCGGCAGGAACGGCACCGTCAACAGCGTCGTCGTCATCACCGGCGTAGTGGTGGTCGGCGTCGTCGTGGTGGTGGTCGTGGTAGGCGTCGTGGTTGTTGTTGTTGTTGTTGTTGTTGTTGTCGTTGTTGTTGTCGTTGTCGTTGTCGTCGTCGTTGTCGTGGTCGGCGTTGTCGTGGTGGTGGGCGGTCTTGTTGTTATCGGAGCCTGCGTGGTGCTCGGCGGCGGCGGTGGGGGCGGCGCGGGAGGGCTGGTGACCGTGACAGTCTCGACCGGCGGCGGCGGCGGCAGTGGGGCGGGCGACGACGGCGCGACGCTCGTTACCGGCTGCGATGTGACGGTGCTGGACGGCGCGCTCCCGCCGGAGTTGTCCTTGGCGGTCAGCGTGTACGCGAACCCGCCGACCGCGACCAGCGGCACCACGGCGGCCATTCCCACCAGAAGCAGCGTGCGTCGATACCACGGCAATGGCTGCAGTGGGACCGGTCCAGTGGCGGGCACGTACTGCACCGGCGGCCTGGCCTCGGTAATAGTCGAGTCGTAGGAGTAGTCCGCCCCGGCGTACGGCAGGGGCTCGTGGGCAGCGCTGTCGTCCTCGGACCACGCCAACGCGCTGGGCATCGCCAGACCAGAGGTTGCCGCCGCACCTGTTGCGGGGGCTATTCCGGTCGGCGCGTCCGAGTCCGGTGGGCGGGCCGCCAACAGTGCCGCACCCGCCGCCGCATTGAGTGCGGGGGCCGGCGTCGTCACCACCGGTATCCGCATGTGCTCCAGGAACCATTCGGTGATCAGCGGAATGCTCGCGCCACCACCCACGGTCGCAACCGCGGCGAGGTTTGCCACCGCAATCCTGTTGCGCTCCAACAACTCCTCAAGTGCGGAAATGACTCCGGTCAGCGGGTCCCGGAGTAGAGCCTCGAGTTCGGTTCGCGTCAGCCGGATGTCGGACCGGTAGCCCGGGAGGTCGGCGCTCAGTTCGGTCGAGGTCTCCGCTGAGAGACGCTCCTTGGCCTGGCGGCACTCCGTCCGAAGCCGGGTAAGTGACATGACCGCAGCCGTTCCGGCGGGGTCGGTAGCGCCGGCGTTGGCGATGTCGGCGAGGACATGAGTCAGCAAAGCCTGATCGATCTGGTCACCGGAAAAGTCGGTGTAGCGCACGGTCTTATCGATGGGTTCGAAGTTGGACGCGGCATCGGCAAGCGTGATGCTCGTGCCGCTGCCGCCGAAATCCAGTAGTGCCACGACACCGCGCGTGGTCAGACCGGGGGAGGCGTGCAGCGCCGTCAGTGCCGCGGCGGCGTCCGAAATCAACGCGGCGGGCACACCATTGGGTGACAGAGTCGGCGCCGCCCGGACCGCGTCGCGCACGGCTCCCAATACCACTGAATCCCAGTGCGCGGGAACAGCGATCGTCATCGCCGACGGCGGTGCGACGCCGCCGACGGCGTGGACCATGGCAGTGAGGGCCTCGACCAGCAGCATGTCCGCCCGATAGCTGGACCCGTCCGCGGCCACCAGTGGCACCGGGTCGCCGACCCGCTCCAGGAAGCCGCCGATCACGATGCCGGGCTCGGTCAGATTGGGGTTCTCCGACGGCGCACCGACTTCCGGTGCACGATGGGGAAAAAGGGTCAACATCGGACGACGCGTTATCGGCAGAGCCCCGACACGCGCCGCGACCAGATTGGTCGTCCCAATCGACAACCCCAGCGGGTCGTTCATAGCGCAACCTTGTATAGACGACGGACGCATACCTTCGTATGCACGACGGCCAGCGACCGGTCACCACCGTAGCGGCTGCATCGGCTCACGTCTGTCCGACACCCCGAAGCGAAATTGTCAGTGCCGACGGCGGATCCGAGACGTTCCGCCATATTTGCGTCCTCGGCACATTTGCTGAATGAACGAACACGGGACGTGGGCGCCAGCGCTGAAGTAGCTTCAGCCACTGACGTGGTCGTCCCAGATGCGCTGGGTATCCGGGCCGCCCGCCGGACTGTGAATCTGCTGGAAGTTGAACCCGCCGCTGCCAAATGTGGCCACTCCGGGGGCAGGGACCTCGGACTCGACCAGCGGCCAACTCAGCCACCTGCACGGGCGGACGTGAACCAGGTCCACCGCGGCCGCCTGCTCAGTCGCGTCGTATAGCCATGGACCTTCGATTCGGCCCAACCAGCACAACATGTCCGGGTCCCGGTCCAGACGAATGATCCCACCTCCACCGGCGAACTTGCCGATCCGATCCGCGAGGCGGACGTCATACTGCTCCGCAGCTCTGTCGATGGCTGATTCGAGATCTGGCGGCGCCGGTGGCAACGCCGCCGAATCCGCATAAACCGAGGGCCTTGGCACGGTCGATCGTCGCCCGCATGTCGACGTCACTTCGACGCGAGCGCATTGGCGCTCGATACACGTTGCTGGGCACAGGCGATGGTCGCACGAATCCGAGTCGCAGGGTTTACCCTCGATGCGAGGGCCGCGATGGGTTGCTGTCTATGCGTCTCTTAAGGCGAGGTTGGAGGCAACCCTGGCGTTAAGCAGTCAGCGTCGGTTCGGCATCGCCGCCCCTGTCCTCTCGCACATCGGCTCTGCTCAGAACATCGGCAACTCGTAGTCCGGTGTTCGCTCGGAGTCGGGGCGAGGGCCGAAGATCCGACGCTGTTCCGGGGCTATCGAGACGTCGTTGATGCTCGCCTCGCGTCGCCGCATGAGTCCCTGGTCATCGAACTCCCAGAGTTCATTGCCGTAACTGCGGTACCACTGCCCGGTCGCGTCGTGCGACTCGTATTGAAACCGGACGGCGATCCGGTTGCCGCTGAAACTCCACAGACTCTTGCGCAGGGCGTAGTCGAGTTCTCGTTCCCACTTGCGGGTCAGGAAGTCGACGATGGCGGGCCGCCCGGTGAACGACTCATGGCGATTGCGCCAGGCGCTGTCGGCCGTATACGCGCGGCTGACCAGCTGGGGATCGCAGGTGTTCCAGGCGTCCTCAGCGGCCTGGACCTTCTGCAGTGCGGTGTCCTCGGTGAAGGGCGGAAACGGGGGGCGTGGTTCTGTCATATCTCGGTTGTACCCGTCGGCCTCCGCCGGGCGACACATTCCCGAAACAGCCGCGTCGCATGCTGGGGGGATGACGAGAGACGAGATCACCAAAGACGTCGTCGCCGCCCGGCTTGCTAGGGGATTGACCTGGCAGCAGCTTGCCGACGCCATCGAACGACCGGTCGTATGGACCACCGCGGCGCTGCTGGGCCAGCACCCGCTCCCGCCCGAGCTGGGCAAGGTTCTGGTGGACATGCTCGGCCTCGACGAGTCCGCCGTGCCGGTGCTGGCGGCGGTGCCGATGCGTGGCGGACTACCGACCGCGGTGCCCACCGACCCGACGATCTACCGGTTCTACGAAGCGCTTCAGGTGTACGGCGGCGCGTTGAAGGAGCTGATTCACGAGCAGTTCGGTGACGGCATCATGAGCGCGATCAACTTCAGCATCGAACTCGAGAAGAAACCGCACCCCGCCGGTGACCGCGTGGTCGTGACGTTCGACGGCAAGTTCCTGCCGTACGACTGGACCGCCGCGCAGGGCTGAGCCGCGCGACGGTCAGGTCCAGCTGAGCTTGAGCGAATCCAGCCCCCACACCTGACCGCCGTGCTCGGTCGGTTGCCCGACGACCTCGTAGTCGGGGATGCGGCGGTGCCACTCCTGGAGGATGACGGAGAGCTCTTGGCGGGCCAGGTGCGAGCCCAGGCACCGGTGCGGTCCACCGCCGAAGGACAGGTGCCGGACGATCTTGCGGTCGAAGTCGACGCGCCGGGCGTCCGGATAGGCCCTCTCGTCACGGCCTGCGGCGGCGAGAGGGAACTCGGCCATATCGCCGGCCTTGACGGGACAGCCGTGAAAGTCCATGTCGCGGGTCGCCTTTCGCGCTGTCTGCACGATCGGGTAGGCACGTAGCAGCTCTTCGACGGCGTGCGACATCAGATCCGGTTCCGCCACGATCCGTGCGCGATCCTCGGGATGCGTCGCCAGGTGCAGCATCGCGTACGACACCTGGCTCGCCACGGTGTCCAGGCCGGCCATGAACAGCAGCAGCAGGCAATTGAGGATCTCGAGGTCGGACACCGGGGCATCGTCGATCGTCCACTCGACCGCCTTGCTGACGATGTCCTGGGCGTCAGGATCCGGATCGGCTCGACGCTGTGCGATCAGGCCGGAGAAGTACTCGTAGACCTTCATCATGCCCGCGAGCCGCGCCTCGTTAGCGGCGTCACCGACCTCGTCGGTGTGCAGAATCATGTCCTCCCACTCCAGGAAATCGTCCAGCTTGTCCAGCGGCATTCCCATGATCTTCAGGAAGATGACGGCGGGGAAGACGCGCGCGATGTCGGTGACGAAGTCGCATCCGCCCTTCTGGGCCGCCTTTTCGATGAGTTCACCGGCGAGTTGACGCTGCTCATCGCGCATAGCCGCTACCCGGCCGGGGGAGAAGTACGACCCGAGCAGGTGTCGCCACTTGGTGTGCTCGGGCGGATCCAGCATTACCGGAATCCACTTGTACGGCGGATCGGGATCCGTCGGGACGATCACCGAGCTCGACCAGATGTCGGGCTGCTGGAGGCCGTCGAGGATGACGTCATAGTCGGTGAACATCCAGTAGTCGGCCTCGTCCTGCACGCGGAACACCGGCCGCGAGCTGTCCTGGCGGGCGTCCATGTTGCTGAACTCGGTCAGCGCCGGACAGGGTGATTTCGGCGCCGCGCTCTCGACGGGTTCAGTCGACGTCGCTGGCTGGGTGCCGGTCATACACACTCCTCTGGTTGTGATCCACAACATAGCTTACTGAGTAAGCGATTTGAAGGGGATTGGTCGCACTGAAGACCTGGGACGCC
>JAOPWF010000065.1 GCA_025965815.1 Mycobacterium sp. | reverse complement strand
CGCCGTAGCTGCGGGTGTTCCCGAAGGCTGCCAGGGTGAGGTCGGCGACGATCTCCTCGGTTCCGTCCAGGACGAGGTGAAAGGGCAGCAGCCGCAGTCGCGACAGTTCGGCCACCATCGCCACGTTGTACCGCATCCGGCCGTGCGGCCAGCGCATCCGATTCGTCCGGTCGCTCACCAGCGAATCGAATCCGGTGGCCACCACGGTGCCGAACCACTTCTCGGTGCCGTCCCGGCTGCGGATGTGGCCCAAGTCAACCGTTTCGGTCCAACCGGCCGCGACGATATCGACGGCGGCTTCCGGATCACCGGTCGGCAACCCGTATTCGCGGGCGTGATCATTTCCGGTGCCGGCCGGCACGATGCCCAGCGGAATGTCGGTGCGCGCCAACGCCTGCAGGGCGATGGAAACGACGCCGTCACCGCCCGCGACCACCAGCGCGTCGGTGCCCCGGTCCAGTGCGTCGCCCACCAGGCGACGTGCGTGTTCGGCGTCGGTACCGACGATTTCGGTGACATCCACGCCGCGCTGCTGGAACCGGGCGATCGCCCGTTCGGCCGCGTGCGGCGCATTCCCGTGTCCCGATGCGGGATTCGTCAGCATCGTCACGCGGCCGATTTCGGCGCGGTCGGCGGTCACGGGATGAGCTTGCCGGGGTTGAGAATCCCGGCCGGGTCCAGCGACTCCTTGACGGCACGGAGCACCTGCACACCCAGGTCGCCGACCTCGTCGCGCATCCAGGGCCGGTGATCGGCGCCAACCCCGTGGTGGTGGGTGATGGTGCCGCCGGCGCGCATGATCGCCTCGGATGCGGCCGCCTTGGCAGTGCGCCACTGCTCGATCGCGTCGCCGCGTTGCCCGGCGACGACCGTGACGTACAGCGAGGCGCCGGTCGGATACACATGCGAGATGTGGCACAGCACCAGCGCGGGTGTGCCGCTTTCCGCCAGCGCGGCCGTCAGCGCCCCGGTGAGGGCGGCCTTGAGGGCGGGAATCTTCGACCAGGTGGTGGCGGTCTCGAGCGTCTCGCACAGGGCGCCCGCGGACAGCAACGAATCGCGCAGGTACGGCGCGTTGAAGCGGCCGTGTTCCCAGGCGCGGGCGGGGGCTTCACCGAGTGAGGTGCCGCCGTGCGCTTCCAGGACGGCCCGGGTTTCGGCGTGCCTGCTCTGCGCGTGGGCCGCGGTCCCCTCGAACAGGGTTACCGCAAGGCAACCACCAATGACGCGTTCCTCGCCGATCTCCTCGGTCGTGGCCAGGTTCACGCCGGTCTCGGCTTCGTCCGACAGCCGGATGACGGTCGGCCCGGTGCCGTTCTGCACGACCGCCCGCAACGCCGCCGTACCGGTCGCGAAATCGGGGAACGACCACGCCTCGTAACGGGTGGACTCGGGCACCGGATGCACCCGCACCCGCACCCGGGTGATGACCCCGAACACCCCTTCCGAGCCGATGATGAGTTGGCGCAGATCCGGTCCCGCCGCCGATTCCGGCGCTCGCCCGAGGTTGAGCACCCCGGTGGGCGTGACGGCGCGCAGACCGCGAATCATGTCGTTGAACCGGCCGTAGCCGGCCGAATCCTGGCCCGACGATCGGGTCGCGGCGAAACCGCCGATGGTCGCGAACTGGAAGCTCTGCGGGAAGTGCCCGAGCGAGAAGCCGCGCTCGCCGAGCAGCCGCTCGGCTTCCGGTCCGGTGACGCCGGCACCGAGTTCGGCCTCACCGGAGACCTCGTCGAGCGCCAGCAGTTGGTCGAGGCGACGGAGGTCGAGGGACACCACCGCGTCGAACTCACCGCGGACGGGATCGAGCCCACCCACCACACTGGTGCCGCCGCCGAACGGGACGACGGCGATCCGGTGCTCCGAGCAGTAGCGCAGCACGGCGGCCACCTCGTCGTCGTCACCGGGCAGCAGCACCGCGTCGGGCGCGTCCTGGATGCCGGTATCCCGGCGGCGAAGCAGGTCCAGGGTGGACTTGCCGCCCGCATGCAGCAGCCGGCCGCGGTCGTCGACGTGGCAGTACTGGGCGCCGACGATGTCGGCCAACGCGGCACGATCAGTGGCGCTCAGCGTGGCGGGTCGCAGCCGCACGCTGTCGGGGTCAGGCTCGCCTGCGGACGAATCCTCAACGCCCAGAGCTTGTTTGAGCAGCGACCGAATACCGTCGGAGAGCGGCTTGGCGGCCTCGGGCGCACCCCACGCATTCCACTTCATCGGCGGCAGGAGCGAGGTTTCCGGCTGGTCGTCGGCCCGTGTCATGCGTTACAGTATTACAGATGCTGTCAACTAGTAACGCTACGTCGCCTGACATCGCGGACCAGATCCTCGATGCCGCGGCCAGCTGTGTGGTCGACTTCGGCGTCGACCGGGTGACACTGGCCGAGATCGCGCGGCGCGCGGGCGTGAGCCGCCCGACCGTGTACCGGCGGTGGCCCGACACCCGGTCACTGTTGGCCGCGCTGTTGACAACCCGAGTCACCGGCGTGCTGCGCGACGTGCAGTCGGCTGGCGGCGGCCGGGCGGCGCTGGTCGACCGGATCGTCGCGGTCGCCGAGCGGCTGCGCCACGACGAGGTGGTGATGTCGGTGCTACACACCCCGGAACTCGCGATGGTCTACATCGTCGAACGCCTCGGCACCAGCCAGCAGATCCTCATTGACGCAGTGGCCGCGGAGGTGCGGGCGGCGCAGCTCGACGGCAGTGTGCGCGCGGGGGAGCCGCGTCAGCTTGCCGCCATGATGCTGCTCATCACGCAGTCGACCATCCAGTCCGCGCAGATCGTGGAACCCATCCTCGATGCCGATGCGTTGGCCGCCGAACTCACCTACTCGCTGAACGGATACCTGAGCTGATGAGCGATCGCAGCGCCCTGAACGCGTCCCGTCGCTCCGCCGAACTGACGGCGCTGGCCGACGTGCCGGACGTCGACGTCGTCGTCATCGGCGGCGGCATCACCGGGACGGGGATCGCGCTGGACTCGGCGACTCGGGGGCTGCGTGTGGTCCTGGTGGAAAAGCACGATCTGGCGTTCGGCACCAGCCGCTGGAGTTCCAAACTGGTGCACGGCGGCCTGCGCTATCTCGCCACCGGAAATGTCGGGATCGCCCGGCGCAGCGCCGTTGAGCGCGGAATCCTGATGACGCGCAACGCTCCTCACCTGGTCCGTGCGATGCCGCAGCTGGTTCCGCTGCTGCCGTCGATGGGCCGCGCGGAACGGGCGCTGGTGCGCAGCGGGTTCCTGGCCGGCGACGCGCTGCGCAGGCTGGCGGGGACTCCGTCCTCGACGCTGCCGCGGTCACGCCGGGTCGCGCCGGAACGGGTGGCCGAGATGGTCTCGGCGGTCCGGCGAGACGGCCTCGACGGCGGTCTGCTGGCCTACGACGGTCAGCTGATCGACGACGCACGACTGGTCATCGCGGTCGCGCGGACCGCGGCGCAGCATGGTGCCCGGATCCTCACCCACGTCGCCGCCTCGACCGCGACCGGTACGTCGGTCCGACTGACCGACCAACACTCGGGCGAATCGTTCGACGTGTCCGCCCGTGCGGTCATCAACGCCACCGGTGTCTGGGCGGGCGAGGTGGATTCGTCGATCAGGTTGCGCCCCAGCCGCGGTACGCATCTGGTGTTCGATGCCGCGTCCTTCGGCAGTCCGACTGCGGCGCTGACCATCCCGATACCCGGTGAGATCAACCGGTTCGTGTTCGCCATGCCGGAGCAGCTGGGCCGGGTATATCTCGGGTTGACAGACCAGGACGCTCCCGGCCCCATTCCCGATGTGCCGCAACCCACATCGGAGGAGATCACGTTCCTGCTAGACACCGTGAACACCGCGCTGAGAACCGCCCTTACCCGCGCCGATGTGACGGGCGCCTACGCCGGTCTGCGGCCGCTGATCGATACCGGCGAGGGCCGGTCCGCCGACGTGTCGCGGGACCACGCGGTGATCGAGTCGACATCCGGCGTCTTCAGCGTGGTGGGTGGCAAGCTCACCGAATACCGGCATATGGCCCAGGACGTCCTCGACCGCACGGTGTCCTCTCGCGGGCTGGCCGCGGGCCCATGCCGGAGCCGCAATCTGCCGCTTGTCGGCGCACCGTCGAACCCGGTGTCCACCCTGCGCTCAACCGCCGGACTTTCGTCGTCGCTCGTCGCGCGTTACGGAGCCGAGGCGCCGAACGTGATCGCCTCAGCCGCCTGCGAGCGGCCCGCCGACCCGGTGGTCGAAGGCATCGACGTGACCCGCGCCGAGTTCGAGTTCGCGGTTACCCATGAGGGCGCCCTTGATGTCGACGACATCCTCGATCGCCGGACCCGGATCGGGCTGGTCACCGCGGACCGCGACCGCGTTGTCGGGGTCGCCCAGGAGTTTCTCGCCCCGACTGCCTAGACCGAGTTGGGGGTGCCCCCAGCTCGGCGAACCGATTTACAGCGGGATGTTCTTGTGGCGACCGCGGCGCGAGGGCGCCTCGGCCAACGCCTGCGTCAGCACGCTGCGGGTGTGCGCGGGATCGATCTTCTCGTCCACCACGCCGATCTCGATGGCACTGTCCACACCACCGGCGATGGCCTCGTGCTCCAAGGCCAGCCGCTCGTGCAGCGTTTCGCGCTCCTCGGCAGGCGCCGCGGCCAGTGCCCGCTTGTGCAGGATGCCCACCGCCGCCTTGGCGCCCATCACGGCGACCTCGGCGTCCGGCCAGGCGAACACCTTGGTGGCGCCCAGCGAGCGGGAGTTCATCGCGATGTAGGCGCCGCCGTAGATCTTGCGGGTGACCAGCGTGACGCGGGGGACGGTGGCCTCGCCGAAGGCGTGCAGCAGCTTGGCGCCGCGGCGCACCACTCCGCCCCACTCCTGGTCCACGCCGGGCAGGTAACCGGGCACGTCGACGACGACGACGATCGGAATGCCGAAGGCGTCGCACAGTCGCACGAAGCGCGCCGCCTTCTCCGCGCTCTCGGAGTTCAGGCACCCGCCCAGTCGCAGCGGGTTGTTGGCCAGTACACCGACGCTGCGGCCCGACAGCCGGCCGAGGCCGACCACCATGGACGGCGCCCACTTGGCCTGGAACTCCTCGAAGGGAGCGTCGGCGTCAAGCAGCGCGTTGATGAGCGGGTGCACGTCGTAGGCGCGTCGCGACGAGTCCGGCAGCAGCGCCGTCAGGTCGGTGTCGCCGGCTTCGGCCTTGCTGCGTTCGAAATGTCCCTGCTGGGAGAACAGTCCGACGAGGCGGCGGCCGCGCTCGTAGGCGTCGAGTTCGTGGTCGGCGACGATGTGGCAGACACCCGACTTCTTGTGGTGGGTTTCCGGCCCGCCGAGCGAGGCCATGTCGACGTCCTCGCCGGTGACACTTCGCACGATGTCGGGTCCGGTGACAAATACCCGGCTATCCGGCGCCATGATGACGACGTCGGTCAGCGCCGGCCCGTAGGCGGCGCCGCCGGCGGCGAAGCCGACCACCACCGAAATCTGCGGGACGTAACCGGACGCCCGGATCATCGCCTCGAACATCAGGCCGACGGCATGCAGGGCCCGCACGCCCTCGGCGAGGCGGGCACCGCCGGAGTGCCAGATGCCCACGATCGGGCTCTGCTCCTCGATGGCGGTGTCGTAGGCGTTGACGATGTGCCGGCAGCCCTCCACGCCCATGGCGCCGCCCATGACGGTGCCGTCGGTGCAGAACGCGATGGTGCGCACACCGTTGACGGTGCCGGCCGCAGCGAGAACACCCGAGCGGTCCCGCTCATGCAACAGTTCGACGCTGTCGTTGTCGAAGAACGTGCTCAGGCGCAGTAGCGGATCGCGCGGATCTAATGATTCGCCGACCGCCTCGGGGGCCATGATCGTCATCTAGTCTCCTATGTTTGGTCTGAGGTCACTTCTTGCCGAAGGCGAGAGCGACGTTGTGCCCGCCGAATCCGAATGAATTG
>JAOPWF010000038.1 GCA_025965815.1 Mycobacterium sp. | reverse complement strand
AAGAGCAGAACAGATGACAGAAGCGCACTCCAGACGCCCCCGACAGTGCGGAAGAGGAAATGGCAAGCCGCATCCAGCGTGTTTGTCGGGACAGAAGGAATCGAGGCGAGCAGCTGCTGTGAGCAGTTCAACTTCACCATTCGGGCAGAACGAATGGCTTGTCGAGGAGATGTACCGCAAGTTCCGCGAAGATCCCTCCTCGGTCGATCCCAGCTGGCACGAATTCCTGGTCGACTACACTCCCGAACCGGCATTCGACAGCCCCAGCACCGGCAACGGTTCACAAGCGAGTCAGCAGGCTGATCAGAAGTCCGCGCCGCCGGCCCAGGCCGCGTCACCCACAGCCGCGGCCACGCCTACGGCTCCCCCCGAGCCGAAGCCTGCACCGACGCCCGACAGGGACACCAAGCCGGCTCCACCCGCCAAGACCCCGCCGGTGAGCAACAGCGCCTCGGCGCCGCAGAAGGCACCCGCGCCGCCCAAGCCCGCCGGTCCTTCACCGGACGCCGGGGACGAAGTACAGGTCCTGCGCGGCGCCGCGGCCGCCGTCGTGAAGAACATGTCGGCGTCCCTGCAAGTGCCGACCGCGACCAGCGTGCGGGCCATCCCGGCCAAGTTGATGATCGACAACCGCACCGTCATCAACAACCACCTCAAACGCACCCGTGGCGGCAAGATCTCCTTCACCCACCTGCTGGGCTACGCGATCGTCCAGGCGGTCAAACAGTTCCCGAACATGAATCGGCACTTCGCCGAGATCGACGGGAAGCCCAACGTCGTCACACCGGCCCATACCAACTTGGGGCTGGCCATCGACCTGCAGGGCAAGGACGGCAAGCGCACGCTGGTGGTCGCCGGCATCAAGCGTTCGGACACCTTCCACTTCGGGCAGTTCATCGCCGCCTACGAGGACGTCGTCCGCAGGGCCCGCGACGGCAAGCTGACCGCTGAGGACTTCGCCGGGGTGACGCTCTCGCTGACCAACCCCGGCACCATCGGAACGGTGCACTCGGTGCCGCGGCTGATGCAGGGCCAGGGCGCCATCATCGGCGCGGGAGCCATGGAGTACCCGGCCGAGTTCCAGGGCGCCAGCGAGGAACGCATCGCAGAGCTAGGCATCGGCAAGCTGATCACGCTCACCTCGACCTATGACCACCGCATCATCCAGGGCGCGGAGTCCGGCGACTTCCTGCGCATCGTTCATCAGTTGCTGCTGTCCGACGACTTCTGGGACGAAATATTCCGCGAGCTGGGCATCCCGTATGAGCCCGTCCGTTGGCGCACCGACAACCCTGACTCGATCGTCGACAAGAATGCCCGGGTCATCGAGCTGATCGCGGCCTACCGCAACCGCGGGCACCTGATGAGCGACACCGATCCGCTGCGGCTGCAGAAGGATCGTTTCCGCAGCCACCCCGACCTCGACGTGCAGACCCATGGCCTGACGTTGTGGGACCTGGACCGGGTCTTCAAGGTCGGCGGCTTCGCCGGCGCGGAGTACAAGAAGCTGCGCGACGTGCTGGGGTTGCTCCGGGACGCCTACTGCCGTCACGTCGGTGTGGAGTACACCCACATCCTCGAGCCCGAGCAGCAGCAGTGGCTGCAGGAGCGGATCGAGGTCAAACATGACAAACCCACTGTCGCGCAACAGAAGTACATTCTGAGCAGGCTGAACGCCGCCGAGGCGTTCGAAACCTTCCTGCAGACCAAATACGTTGGGCAGAAGCGTTTCTCGCTCGAAGGTGCCGAGGCCGTCATCCCGATGATGGATGCCGCCATCGACCAGGCCGCCGAGCACGGCCTCGACGAGGTCGTCATCGGCATGCCGCACCGTGGCCGGCTCAACGTGCTGGCCAACATCGTGGGCAAGCCGTACTCGCAGATCTTCAGCGAGTTCGAAGGAAACCTGAACCCGTCGCAGGCGCACGGCTCCGGTGACGTGAAATATCACCTCGGCGCGCACGGCAACTACATCCAGATGTTCGGCGACAACGACATTGAGGTCTCGCTAACCGCCAACCCGTCGCACCTGGAGGCCGTTGACCCGGTGGTCGAGGGTCTGGTCCGGGCCAAGCAGGACCTGCTGGACAAGGGCGACAGTGAAGACGGTTTCACCGTGGTGCCGATGATGCTGCACGGCGACGCGGCGTTCGCCGGCCAGGGTGTGGTGGCCGAGACGCTGAACCTGGCGCTGCTGCGCGGCTACCGCACCGGCGGCACCATCCATATCATCGTAAACAACCAGGTCGGCTTCACCACCGCGCCGGAGGACTCGCGGTCCTCGGAGTACAGCACCGACGTCGCAAAGATGATCGGCGCGCCGATCTTCCACGTCAACGGTGACGACCCGGAGGCCTGCGTGTGGGTGGCGCGCCTCGCGATGGACTTCCGGCAGAAGTTCAAGAAGGACGTCGTCATCGACATGCTGTGCTACCGCCGCCGCGGGCACAACGAGGGCGACGACCCGTCGATGACGCAGCCGGCCATGTACGACGTGATCGACACCAAGCGCGGCGTCCGCAAGACCTACACCGAGGCGCTGATCGGCCGCGGTGACATCTCGATGAAAGAAGCCGAGGACGCCCTGCGCGACTACCAGGGCCAACTCGAACGCGTCTTCAACGAGGTCCGCGATCTGGAGAAACGCGAGATCGAACCCAGCCAGTCGGTGGAGGCCGATCAGCAGATCCCGGCGCGGCTATCCACCGCTGTGGACAAGTCGCTGCTGGCCCGCATCGGCGACGCACACCTGGCCCTGCCCGAAGGCTTCACCGTGCACCCACGGGTGCGCCCGGTGCTGGAGAAGCGCCGCGAGATGGCCTACGAGGGCAAGGTGGACTGGGCGTTCGCCGAGTTGCTGGCGCTGGGATCGCTGATCAGCGACGGCAGGCTGATCCGGCTGTCCGGCCAGGACACCCGCCGCGGCACCTTCACCCAGCGGCACTCGGTGATCATCGACCGCAAGACCGGTGAGGAGTTCACCCCGCTCCAGCTGCTGGCCACCAACGAGGACGGCACCCCGACCGGCGGCAAGTTGCTGGTCTACGACTCGGCACTGTCCGAGTACGCCGCCGTCGGTTTCGAGTACGGCTACTCGGTGGGCAACCCGGACGCAATCGTGTTGTGGGAGGCGCAGTTCGGCGACTTCGTCAACGGCGCGCAGTCGATCATCGACGAATTCATCAGTTCCGGCGAGGCCAAGTGGGGACAGCTGTCCGACGTGGTGCTGCTGCTACCGCACGGCCATGAGGGCCAGGGTCCCGACCACACCTCCGGCCGCATCGAACGCTGGCTGCAGCTGTGCGCCGAAGGGTCGATGACCGTGGCAGTGC
This sequence comes from Mycobacterium sp., assembly GCA_025965815.1. Classification (GTDB taxonomy): domain Bacteria; phylum Actinomycetota; class Actinomycetes; order Mycobacteriales; family Mycobacteriaceae; genus Mycobacterium. The sequence goes on along the minus strand of JAOPWF010000038.1, from coordinate 10,496 downwards.
CGTCGACCCCGGCGAACTACTTCCACCTGCTGCGCCGGCACGCACTCGACGGCATCCAGCGGCCGCTGGTGGTGTTCACGCCGAAGTCGATGCTGCGCCACAAGGCCGCCGTCAGCGACATCAAGGACTTCACCGAGACGAAGTTCCGTTCGGTGATCGAGGAGCCCACCTATGAGGACGGCATCGGCGACCGCGACAAGGTCAACCGCATCCTGCTGTGCAGCGGAAAGCTGTACTACGACCTGGCGGCGCGCAAGGCCAAGGACAAGCGTGACGACGTCGCGATCGTGCGGATCGAGCAGCTCTACCCGATACCGAAGCGGCGGCTGGCCAACACGCTGGACACCTACCCGAACGCCAGGGAGTTCTTCTGGGTGCAGGAGGAGCCGGCGAACCAGGGCGCGTGGCCGACGTTCGGTCTGGCCCTGCCCGAACAACTGCCCGAGCACCTGAGCGGCCTGCGGCGCATCTCGCGGCGCGCGATGTCGGCGCCGTCGTCCGGGTCTTCGAAGGTGCACGCCGTCGAGCAGCAGGAAATCATCGACGAAGCCTTCAGCTGAGGCCCCCTCTCTCCTGTTCCGGCGAGCTGGGGGCACCTCCCATTCCGCGTGCTGGGGGACCTCCCGCTCGCGGGGGAGCGTGTTACCTTGCCGACACGCCGCGTTGTGACAGCATTCTGCGCACGCTCGCGTGGGGATGAGGCAAGGGGCCCGTGAACCGAGACTCGGTGGCTGAGCATTTCTTCCGACCGGCAGGTCGAGCAAGAAGACAAGCATGTACGCCACGAGCTCGCCACTGCGAAGGTGGTGACAACGTTCTCCGCGGCTATAGCCGCCACATTTCTGGCGACTGCACTCCAGGAAGGCGACCCCTCTAGGTGGGACTGGGTAGCGGCCGGGCTGATGCTAGTCACGCTAAGTCTGACGATCTGGGTCGTGGTGACCAGACGTCATCCAGAGCATGACATCGCCGAGCTTCACAGGACACGCGACGCTTCGCTCAAGAAAGCACAACGCGTTCACAGCCTCATGGTGGCGCAGGTCAGTTTCTCGGCGCTCACTTGCGTCTTCGCGGTTGTGCCTGTGCTGTTCGCGGTCGGCGGCAAATAAGAGCCCCGTCACGCCCCGGACGTGTCGCGGCAGGGTGCCCTTGGCGAACCACCCGCGACGCCTGGCATACTCCACACAAGTCAAATAACTGACACGAGGAGTGCGTTCATGCAGGGTTTTGTCGGGAAGGTCGCCGTCGTCACCGGCGCCGGGTCGGGTATCGGCCAGGCGCTGGCCATCGAGCTGGCACGGTCTGGCGCGAAGCTGGCGATCAGCGACGTCGACACCGACGGGCTCGCGGTGACCGAGGAGCGCATCAAGGCGATCGGTGCGCCGGTCAAGGTGGATCGGCTCGACGTCACCGAGCGTGAGGCGTTCCTGGCCTACGCCGACGCGGTCAACGAGCACTTCGGCGCGGTCAACCAGATCTACAACAACGCCGGCATCGCGTTCACCGGCGACGTCGAGGTGAGCCAGTTCAAGGACATCGAACGGGTGATGGACGTCGACTTCTGGGGCGTCGTCAACGGCACCAAGGCCTTCCTGCCGTACCTGATCGCCTCCGGCGACGGCCACGTGGTCAACGTCTCCAGCCTGTTCGGCATCTTCTCCGTCCCGGGCCAGGCCGCCTACAACTCGGCGAAGTTCGCGGTGCGCGGCTTCACCGAGGCGCTGCGCCAGGAGATGGTGTTGGCCGGCCATCCGGTCAAGGTGACGACGGTGCACCCCGGCGGTATCAAGACGGCGATCGCGCGCAACGCCACCGCGGCCGAGGGCCTCGACGCCAAGGAACTCGCCAACGTCTTCGACAAGAAGATGGCGTCCACCTCACCTCGCAAAGCCGCGCAGATCATTCTCGAGGCGGTCCGCAAGGACAAGGCGCGGGTGCTGGTGGGTGCGGACGCCAAGATCCTCGACGTGATCGTCCGGATCACCGGTTCGGGGTATCAGAAACTGTTCGGACAGGTGACGTCGCGGCTCTTGCCCAAGCCGCACTGAGCGCTGAGCAGCCCCTGGTCGCTGCGCTCTCCCCCGCAAGCGGGGAGGTGCCCCCAGCCCGCCGCTACCGCCCCAGCGGGTGCTCGGCCAGCCACCCGTCGGCCACCGAACCCGGGTCGGCACCGTCGGCCACCCGCCGGCGCATCTGGGCCAGCGCCGCGGTGTCCAGTTCACCGGCCACCTCGTTGATCGCCAGCACCTGCCGCTCGTCCAACTCATTGCGGCGGTACAGCGGCACCACGTTCTCGGCCCGCACCAGCACCGGTTTGCGGTCGGCCAGCACCAGCACGTCGGTCGGCACGTCCGGGTCGGCGGTGCTGGTCCACACCGCGTTGACCTGACCCGACCGCAGCCCGTCGAACAGCGCCGCGTCGTCGCGGTACTCGCGGGCCGCCGGTAGCCGGCACCGCCCGACGTTCTGTTGCACAGTCGCGCCGGCCACCTTTCCGACGGCCAGCGCTCCGCAATGCCGGGTCAATGTCACCAGGTCGCGACCACCCCAGGCCTGGGTGGTGAGCTCGGTGACCGCCAGGGCGGGCTTGTCCTGCGCGGCGGTCGTGTAGTCGCCGACCGCCACACCCTCCGGCAGCGCGGCAATCATCGCCCGGTAGACCTGTTCGTCCGACAGCGCCGTCGCGCCGGGCTGAAATCTCTGCAGCAGCCGCCCGGTGAAACCCGGGACGACGCGCAACTCCTCGGTGTCGAGGCCGGTCAGCGGGTCCGGGGCGGACTGGACGTGCGCGGCAGCGCCGTAAGAGCGCAGCGCACCCGCGTAGATATGGGCCAGCAGCGCCGACTCGGCGTCCTGCCCCGAGCCGACCGCTATCGACGGCGATTCAACCGGCTTGCCGATGCAACCCGCGACGACGAGCGCGACCAGCAACACCGCCAACCGGCGCAAAGTAACCCCGCCGCTCAACTCAAAGTGCTCAGTTTTCCGCAGTTGCCTGGCTGGCCGCCGCCACCGCCTGCGCCACGGCGGGGCCGACCCGCGGGTCGAGCGGGCTGGGCACGATCTTGTCGACCGCCAGGTCGTCACCGACCACCGAGAAGATCGCCTCGGCCGCCGCGACCTTCATCCGCTCGGTGATGCGGCGCGCGCCGGCGTCCAGGGCACCCCGGAAGACGCCGGGGAAGGCGAGCACGTTGTTGATCTGGTTCGCGAAGTCGCTGCGGCCGGTGGCCACCACGGGGGCGTACTTCTTGGCGACCTCGGGGTGGATCTCCGGATCCGGGTTGGACAGCGCGAACACGATGCCGCCGGGCGCCATCGTCGCGATGAGCTCCTCGGGCACGACACCCGCGGACACCCCGAGAAAGACGTCGGCGTTCTCGAGCGCCTCGGCCAGGCCGCCGGTGCGTCCCTCGGGATTGGTGTGCTCGGCCAGCTCGTTCTTGAAGGCGTTCATATCGTCGCGGCCGGTGTGGCAGATGCCGCGGGAGTCCACCAGGACGATATTGGTGATGCCCTTGGCCAGCAGGATGTTGGCGCAGGCGACGCCCGCGGCGCCGGCACCCAAGATGACCACCTTCAGCGACTCCATGTCGCGGTCGAGCACCTTCGTCGCGCCCAGCAGCGCGGCAAGCACCACGATCGCGGTGCCGTGCTGATCGTCGTGCATCACCGGGCAGTCCAGCGCCTCGATGACACGGCGTTCGATTTCGAAACAGCGCGGCGCGGAGATGTCCTCGAGATTCACCGCGCCGAAGGTCGGCCGCAGCCGGACCAGAGTCTCGACGATCTCATCGGGATCGTTGGTGGCCAGCACCAGCGGGATCGAATTCAGTCCGCCGAAGGACTTGAAAAGCGCGCTCGTGCCCTCCATCACCGGCAACGACGCCGCGGGGCCGATATCGCCGAGGCCCAGCACAGCACTGCCGTCGCTGACCACCACGACGAGCCTGTTCGCCCAGGTGTAGCGGGCGGCGAGGGTGTGGTCGGTGGCGATCGCCCGGCTGACCTGCGCCACGCCCGGCGTGTAGGCGATGGAAAGAGCACGCTGGGTGTCCAGTGGCGCCTTGAGCTCTACGGAGAGCTTTCCACCGATGTGGGCATCGAAGATCTCCTCGTCAGTGATGACGACCTGGCTACGCTGCACAGTTTCCGACACGGCGCCAGGGTACTTGGCCGCCCGTCGCGTCGGGGAGGTTGGCTGGGTTAGCGCTGCGCCAGGAAGGGGTTTCTCCCAGCGCGTAACATTCTCGTCGGACCCGGGAGTGGTTTCGGCCCGTCAGATGGGAGGTGCCGATATGCCCTCATTCCGTTCACTGCCGCCCTCGATGAGGCCGACGCGGGACCCGGCGCCCACCCTCGACGCCAAGCGCATTCACGTACCCGTCGCCCGGGCCATGGTCGACTGCGGGGTGTATGTCGACGGTCAGCGACTGCCCGGCAAGTACACCCACGCCGCCGCCCTGAACAAGGTCCGCGAGCTCAGGAAGAACGGCCGGGACGCGTTCGTCTGGATTGGGCTGCATGAACCCGACGCACACCAGATGCACGCCGTCGCCGATGTTTTCGGGCTGCACCCGCTGGCTGTCGAGGACGCCGTGCACGCCCACCAACGGCCGAAGCTGGAACGCTACGACCAGACGCTGTTTTTGGTCCTCAAGACAGTGAACTACGTTCCGCACGAATCCGTCTCGCTGGCCCGCGAGATCGTCGAGACCGGCGAGATCATGATCTTCGTCGGTTGCGAATTCGTCGTGACCGTTCGGCACGGCGAGCACAGTGGACTCTCCAGCGTCCGCAAGCGGATGGACCAGGACCCCGTCCACCTTCGGCTCGGGCCGTTCGCGGTGATGCACGCGATCGCGGATCACGTCGTGGACCACTACCTCGAAGTCACGGATCTGATCGAAACCGATATCGACCTGATCGAAGAGGAGACGTTCTCGTCGGGGAAGAAACAGACCGAGATCGAGCAGATCTACCTGCTCAAACGCGAGGTCGTTGAGTTCCGCCGCGCCGTCAGCCCACTGTCCGTCGCGCTCGGGCGCATCCAGACCGATCACAAGGATCTGATCTCCAAGGAAGTCCTGCGCTACCTGCGCGACGTGGCTGACCACGCCGCCCGGGCGGCCGACCAGATCACCAGCTACGACGAAATGCTGACCTCGCTCGTGCAGGCGGCGCTGGCCAAGGTCGGTATGCAGCAGAACACCGACATGCGCAAGATCTCGGCATGGGTGGCGATCGCGGCGGTGCCGACCGCGGTAGCCGGCATCTACGGCATGAACTTCGACCACATGCCCGAGTTGCACTGGGTGTGGGGCTATCCCGCGGTGCTGGCGGTGATGGCGATCGTGTGCACGTTCCTGTACCGCACCTTCCGGCACAACAGCTGGCTCTAACTCGGTTGGGACGCCCGCCGATTCGGGTCGAGTACGTCGACGCCGTCGGCCCGCCACGCCTGCCGCATCGCCCCGGCGCCTTTGAGACGAACCCACGCCGCCTCCGTGGCGGTGATCGGGGTCGCGGACAGGAATGCGACCGGGTCGAGCGGCGGCGTCAGAGCAAGGTCGGCGATGTCGCTGCGCCCCAACAGGAACGCGGTGAACGATGACGATCGCCAGAGCGGCCCGCTGAGGTCGATCAGCGCATCGGGTTCCAGCACGAGGCCCTCCACGGCCGGGGCGGTGGCCAGCACGGCGACACTGCGCGCCAGGCCGGCCGGCGACGGACCGTACAGCGACACCACCACTTCCGCGCGGGGGCCACGCAACGGGTCCAAGATGGCGGACGGGTCCGACCCATCTGTCATTGGGTGTCGCGAACTGCCGAGGGACACGTAGTGCGCGACACTCTCGGGGCCGACGTCTGGCGCGAAGCGCAACACCTGGACGGGCTCGTTCCCGAGGAAGGTCACGCTGGCCGAGACCGGTTCCGCGGTGATGCCTGCCCGCGCGAAGTGGGTGCGCACGTGGGCGCGGACCTCGGTCAGTACCTCAGTCACTCGCCCGGCGGTGGGATGGTCAGGTTGACACCGGAGTCGGCGTCGAAGATCGCCAGCTTCGAGGTGTCGAACGCCAGCTGGACGGTCTGGCCCTGCGCCACCTTGGACTCGGCGGGCAGCCGTGCGACGAACTCGTTCTCACCGACACCCGATTCGGCGGCCAGTTCGGCGAGCTGCGGCGAATGCGCGCCAGAACCCTCGGTGGTGAAGTGCACGTACTTGTCGGCGCCCAGCGACTCGACCAACTCGACCTTCTCCTCGTAGGTCAGCGCCCTGATCCGCTGATAGACGTCCATCAGCGACGCGTCCTCGAGGTCCTCCGGCCGGACGCCGACGATGACGCCGGCCGGCTTGGGGTGCTGGCCGAGGACGTCGTGCACCTCCTGGGTCAGGGTGACCTCGCCGAACGGCAGGCTCACCCCCACGTCGGTGAGCGTGGCGGGGAAGAAGTTCATCGACGGCGACCCGATGAACCCGGCGACGAAGAGATTGGCCGGGCTCTGATAGAGCTCCTCGGGCGTGCCGATCTGCTGGGCCACCCCGGCACGCATCACCACCACCCGGTCGCCGAGCGTCATCGCCTCGGTCTGGTCGTGGGTGACGTAGATGGTGGTGGTGCCCAACCGATCCTGCAGGCGGGCGATCTCCGAACGCATCTGCACCCGCAGCTTGGCGTCCAGGTTCGACAGCGGCTCGTCCATCAGGAACGCCTTGGGGTCGCGCACGATCGCGCGGCCCATGGCGACCCGCTGCCGCTGACCACCGGACAGGTTCGCCGGTTTGCGGTCCAGAAAATCGGTCAGGTCAAGGATTTTCGCGGTCTCCTCGACCTTCTGCGCTATCTCCGCCTTCTTCATCTTCGCGAGAGTCAAAGGGAATGCCATGTTTTGGCGAACGGTCATATGCGGGTACAGCGCGTACGACTGGAACACCATCGCGATATCCCGGTGCTTTGGCGCCTTGTCGTTCACCCGCTCGCCAGCGATCTTCAGCTCGCCCGACGTGATGTCTTCCAGACCCGCAATCATGTTCAGCGTCGTGGACTTACCGCATCCGGAAGGTCCCACCAGAATGATGAACTCGCCGTCGGCAATGGTGATGCTGAGGTCTTTCACGGCCGTAGCGCCGTCGGGGTAACTCTTGGTCACGTGATCCAACACAATCTCGGCCATCGAGCTACCCCTTCACCGCACCGGAGGTCAAGCCGGCGACAATCCGTCGCTGGAAGATTAGAACAAAAATGATGATAGGGATGGTGATGACCATCGCGCCGGCGGCAATCGATCCGGTCGGCTCCTCGAATTGCGAGCTACCGGTGAAGTTGGCGATGGCCACCGGAGCGGTGATCGCCCGCTGGGTAGCCGTCAAGGACAGCGCCAGCAGCAGGTCGTTCCAGGCGAAGATGAACACCAGGATGGCCGCGGTGACGATGCCCGGCGCGGCCAGCGGCGCGATCACCTTGCGGAACGCCTGACCGGGCGTGGCGCCGTCCATCTTGGCGGCCTTCTCCAGATCCCAGGGGATCTCCCGGAAGAACGCGGACAGTGTGTAGATCGCCAGTGGCAGCGCGAACGTGATGTACGGAATGATCAGGCCCGGCCAGGTATCGAAGAGTCCGACGCGGCGCTCAATGTTGAACAGCGGAGTCACCAGCGAGATCTGCGGAAACATCGCGATCAGCAGGGCCACGCCGACCAGCAGTTTTTTCCCCGGAAACGCCAGCCGGGCCACGGCGTAGGCCGCCATGCCACCGATCACGACAGCGATCACGGTGGTGATCAGCCCGATCCCGATCGAGTTGACCAGCGCCGAGGTGAACACGTCACCGGAGAAGATCCCCTTGTAGTTCTCGAACGTCACCGACGACGGAATCAGCTTGCCGTCCTTGACCATTGACGTCGGTTTGAGCGACAGGCTCAGGATCCACAGCACCGGGAACAGCGCGTAGATCACCACCAGGATGTCGATGACGGCCCATCCGACAGCGCGCCGGGCACCCACCCGTTCGGCCACGTCAGCGGCTTTCCACGTCGGATCCCGGCGCCGAGGCGCCGAAGATCTTGATGAAGATGAAGGCGATCACCGCGACGGTGAGGAAGATCAGCACGCTGATCGCCGAGCCGAGGCCGAGGTTGAATGCCTTGAACAGGTTGTCATAGCCCAGGATCGAGACCGACCCGGTGTTGTTGGAGCCGCCGGTCAGCACGTAGATGTTGTCGAAGATGCGGAAGGCGTCCAGGGTGCGGAACAGCAGCGCGACGAGGATGGCGGGTTTGATCAGCGGGAGAGTCACCTTGATCAGCCGTTTCCACGCGCCTGCGCCGTCGACCTCGGCGGCATTGAGCAGGTCCTGCGGTACTAGCGCGAGCCCCGCCAGCAGCAGCAGGGCCATGAAAGGCGTGGTCTTCCACACCTCGGCCAGGATCACGATCCCCAGCGACGGAATCTGCTGGGTCAGCGGGGCGCTGCCATCGGGCAGCAGGTTGGCCAGATAGCCGGTGCCCGGTGTCCACGCGTAATACCAGCTGTAGGACGCCGCCACCGTCACGATGCCGTACGGGATGAGGATCGCGGTGCGCACCGCTCCACGGCCGAAGATGGTGCGGTGCATGACCAGTGCAAGCGCCATGCCGAGCACTAACTCGATCGCCACCGAGACCACGGTGATGGCCAGGGTCACCGCGAACGCCGTCCACCAGTACCTGTCGGTGAGGATGGTCTGGTAGTTGGAGAACCAGACGAACTTGGTGTCGCCGGGTGCGGCCAGGTTGTAGCGCTGCAGGCTCAGCCACACCGCATAGCCGATCGGGTACGCCGTCACGGCCAGCATCAGGACGACCGCGGGGGCGATCAGGAAAAACGCGAGCCGCCGTTCCGATTTCCGGTCGTCGGTGCCGCCGGTTGCGACCGGGGTGGGGGCAGGTGCCGCGGGGGCGACCGCTGTCATGGGATCAGCCCCTTACCGTCGATCGCCTTCTGCACCTGATCGGCCAGCTTGTCGGCGGTGCGCTCCGGGTCGATGTTGGTGATCGGGGCCAGCGTCACCGAGATCCTGGTGGACACCGCCTGATAGACCGGGGTCGCCGGGCGCACCGCGGCGTTGGTGAGCTGGCGGCGGATGACCTCGTGCTGGGGATACTTGGCCTGGAACTCCGGGTCGTCGTACAGCGAGGTACGGACAGCAGGCAGGCCGCCCTCGATCGAGGTGTACTTCTGGTTCTCCAGGTTGCGCAGGCACCGGATCGCCTCGAATGCCTGCGCCCTGTGCTGGGTGTTCTTGGCGACCGCGAGGTTCAGACCGCCCAGCGTCACCTTGGCCGGCTCGCCCGGTTGTACAGCGGGATAGGGCGCGAACCCGAACACCTTCTTGCTGGCGTCGTAGGCGGCGTTGAACTGCTCGTCGGTCGGCGAGAACGTCCCGACATCGTTGATGCTGTTAGCCAGGTCGGGGCGGTTGTTCAGCGGCAGGAACTGCACGCCGCCCTTGACCGCGTTCTCCAGCATCGAGGGCAGCACGAACGGCCAGTTCACTTCCAGTGCGGCTTTGCCCTGCTCGAGCGCCAGCCGCGCGGTGGCCTCGTCGGTCCGGGTGATCGACGGATCGGCGCCGGGCGCGGTCGCGACGGACTTGATGATCTGCAGCGCCTTGACCGTAGCGGCGCGGTGCTCTGGCGTGTCGGTGAGCGTGACCGTCTTGCCATCGTCGGAAAGCACCTGCCCGCCGGCACTTTCCAGCAGGGTGTTGAACCACACCACCAGGCCCTCGTACTGCTTGGCCTGCACCGCAATCCAGCTCGGATTGCCTTCGGCGTGCAGCCGTGTCGCCTCGGCGACCATGCCGTCCCAGGTGGTCGGCGGATCGGGAACCAAATCCGCCCGGTACCAAAGCAATTGGGTGTTAGTGGTGATCGGGGCGGCGTACAGCTTGTCATGCCACTTGGCCGTCTGCAGCGGACTCGGCAGCGTGTTGCTGTTGGCATCGGCCTCCGCCCGGCCGGCCGGATCGTCCGACAGCGGCAGCGCCCAGCCCGCCTCGGCGAACTCGGCGGTCCACACCACGTCGAGCGCCATCACGTCCAGTGATTTGTCGTTGCCGGTGAGCCGACGGGCCAACTGCAGCCGCTGATCGTCGGCGCTCTTGGGCAGGCTGATCTGCTGGATGGTGAAACGACCGCCGAGTTCTTCGTTGCAGCGCTTCGCGACCGCGGTGAACGTCGCCGTCTCGTTGGCGGGGGTGTAGTAGCTGATGACCAGCCCGCTGCTGCCGGAACTGCACGCGCACACCACTGACGCCGCCGTCAACGCGGCCAGTGCGGCCGCGCACAGTCGCCGAGCGCGCGGGACTCGCCTCCCGTCCGCCACGACCGCCTCCCGTCCGTCGACGCGTGCTGGAGCTGTTTGCTCTTCGGGCAAGCGGCTCATCGCCGACAGGGCTGTCGGCGCGCACGACGGGTTTCTCCCGCGCCAGAACCGTAGAGCCAGATGCGCGTGA
>JAOPWF010000011.1 GCA_025965815.1 Mycobacterium sp. | reverse complement strand
ACGACATTCCGGATCTGGATCTGGGCATCGACGTCGCGACGGTGCCCGAACTGGAGGAGGGTGAGCTGGGGGCGGTGCTCGAGGCGCTGCTGCTGGTGGTGGATACACCGGTGACGGTGGACGCGTTGGCCGCCGCGACCGAACAACCGGCGTACCGGGTCGCGGCCAAGCTGCGGCTGATGGCCGATGAGCTCAGCGCCCGCGACAGCGGTATCGACCTGCGGGAGGCCGCCGGCGGCTGGCGGATGTACACCAGGGCCCGGTTCGCGCCCTACGTGGAGCGGCTGCTGCTGGACGGCACCCGTTCGAAGCTCACCCGCGCCGCACTGGAGACGCTGGCCGTGGTGGCCTACCGGCAGCCCGTGACGCGCGCTCGGGTCAGCGCGGTGCGCGGCGTCAACGTCGACGCGGTGATTCGCACCCTGGTGGCGAGAGGACTGATCACTGAGGCCGGCACAGAGTCCGATACCGGTGCGGTGACGTTCTCGACGACCGAGTTGTTCCTGGAGCGGCTCGGGCTGTCCTCGCTCGCCGATCTACCCGACATCGCCCCGCTGCTGCCCGACGTCGATGCGATCGACGAAATGAGCGAATCCCTCGCTCACGAGCCACGATTCGTCAAGCTCGGCGCCGCCCGGGCCGCCGAGCCGGCGCTGTCGTTCGACGTGGATCAGGACTGAGTGCCGTGACTGAACCCGAAGGTATACGGCTGCAGAAAGTGTTGTCGCAGGCCGGGATTGCGTCGCGCCGGGTGGCTGAGAAGATGATCCGCGACGGCCGGGTGGAGGTCGACGGCCACGTGGTGACCGAGCAGGGCACCCGGGTGGATCCGAAGGTTTCACAGATCCGCGTCGACGGCACACGGGTGACCCTCGACGACACGATGGTCTACCTGGCGCTGAACAAGCCCCGTGGAATGCAGTCCACGATGTCCGACGATCAGGGCCGGCCCTGTATCGGCGACATGATCGAGCACCGGGTCCGCGGCAACAAGAACCTCTTTCACGTCGGGCGCCTCGACGCGGACACCGAGGGTCTGATCCTGCTCACCAATGACGGCGAACTGGCGCACCGTCTGATGCATCCCTCCTATGAGGTGCCCAAGACCTACCTCGCCACGGTGACCGGGTCGGTCGGTCGGGGGCTGGGTAAGAAGCTGCGCGCCGGAATCGAATTGGAGGACGGACCTGCCCATGTCGACGACTTCTCGTTGGTAGACGCGATTCCCGGTAAGACGCTGGTGCGAGTGACTTTGCACGAGGGCCGCAAGCGGATCGTCCGTCGACTTCTGGCGGCGGTCGGCTTTCCGGTGGAGGAGTTGGTGCGTACCGATATCGGCGCGGTGTCGCTGGGGGATCAGCGGCCGGGCAGCATCCGGGTGTTGGGCCGCAAGGAGATCGGCGATTTGTACAAGGCGGTCGGACTGTGACCGATTCACCGGTGATCGCCATCGACGGACCGGCAGGGACCGGGAAGTCTTCGGTGTCAAGGGGATTGGCCCGCGCCCTGGGTGCCCGCTACCTGGACACGGGCGCGATGTATCGCATCGTGACGCTGTCGCTGCTGCGTGACGGCGTCGACCTGGACGACGCCGCAGCGGTCGGGGCCGCGGCCGGCGACGTGCAGCTGTCGGTCGGATTCGATCCGGACGAAGACCGCTCCTACCTTGGCGCAGAGGATGTTTCGGCGGAGATCAGAGGCGAAGAGGTCACCAAGGCGGTCTCGGCAGTCTCGGCCGTGTCGGCGGTGCGGGCCCGTCTGGTCGAGCTGCAGCGCGAACTCGCTGCGGGCTCGGGCAGCGTGGTGGTTGAGGGCCGCGACATCGGCACCGTGGTACTGCCGAACGCCGATGTGAAAATCTTCCTGACGGCATCCGCCGAGACGCGGGCGTGCAGGCGCAATGACCAGAACGTGGCCAACGGGCTGGGCGATGACTACGAGGGCGTGCTGGCCGACGTGCAGCGCCGCGACCACCTGGACTCGACGCGGGCGGTGTCGCCGCTGCGGGCCGCCGACGATGCGCTGGTGGTCGACACCAGCGAGATGACCGAGCCGCAGGTGATCGATCACCTGATGCGGCTGGTCGGGCAGCGGGCCGGGGTGAGGCGATGAGTGACGGTACGTGGGCCGACGAAAGCGACTGGGAAGTCGGCGAGGACGGTGTTGTCGAAGACTCGGACCAGGAATCCGGGCCGCCGCCGGTGGTGGCGGTCGTCGGGCGGCCGAACGTCGGCAAATCCACACTGGTCAACCGCATCCTAGGGCGGCGCGAAGCGGTCGTGCAGGACGTGCCCGGGGTGACGCGCGACCGGGTGTCCTACGACGCGTTGTGGACCGGGCACCGGTTCGTCGTGCAGGACACCGGTGGCTGGGAACCCGACGCGAAGGGTCTGCAGCAGTTGGTGGCCGAGCAGGCGTCGGTCGCGATGCGCACCGCGGACGCGATCATCCTCGTGGTGGATGCGGTGGTGGGCGCGACCTCGGCGGACGAGGCGGCGGCGCGCCTGCTGCGACGGGCGGGCAAGCCGGTGTTTCTGGCGGCCAACAAGGTGGACAGCGAGCGCGGTGAGTCCGATGCGGCGGCGCTGTGGTCGCTCGGCCTGGGGGAGCCCTATCCAATCAGCGCGATTCACGGCCGAGGCGTAGCCGACCTGCTCGACGAGGTGGTGGCGGCGCTCCCCGCCGTCTCCGAAACAGGCGGGACCGGCGGTGGCCCTCGGCGGGTCGCCCTGGTTGGCAAGCCCAATGTCGGCAAAAGCTCACTGCTGAACCGACTTTCGGGTGACGAACGCTCGGTGGTGCACGATGTCGCCGGTACCACCGTCGATCCGGTGGACTCGCTCATCGACCTGGACGGCAAGTTGTGGCGGTTCGTCGATACCGCAGGGCTGCGCCGCAAGGTCGGGCAGGCCAGCGGACACGAGTTCTACGCCTCGGTGCGCACGCACAGCGCCATCGATGCGGCCGAAGTGGTGATTGTGCTGATCGACGCGTCGGTGCCCCTGACCGAACAGGACCTACGGATTCTGTCGATGGTCATCGAGGCCGGCCGGGCGTTGGTGCTGGCGTTCAACAAGTGGGATCTCGTCGACGAGGATCGCCGCTTCGAACTGGATCGCGAGCTGGATCGTGAGCTTGTGCAGGTGCAGTGGGCACAGCGGGTCAATATCTCCGCCAAGAGCGGACGGGCCGTGCACAAACTGGTGCCGGCACTGGAGTCGGCACTGGAGTCGTGGGACAAGCGGATCTCGACCGGACGGCTGAACACCTGGATCAAGGAAGTGGTGGCGGCCACGCCGCCACCGGTGCGTGGCGGCAAGCAGCCGCGGATCCTGTTCGCCACCCAGGCCACCGCCCGGCCGCCGACGTTCGTGCTGTTCACCACGGGCTTCCTGGAGGCCGGTTACCGGCGGTTCCTCGAGCGTAAGCTGCGCGAGACGTTCGGATTCGAGGGCAGCCCGATCCGGATCAACGTGCGGGTCCGCGAGAAGCGCGGCGCCAAGTCCCGCTAGTCCGTCGGCGATTTCGGCGTGATTTCGTGCGCCCGCCGCCTGCGAGCATGCCCAAATCGCGACAGTGACTCGCGGTAACGCCGGTTGGGTTGACCCGGGCTGCTGCGGTAGGCTTTCGACCGCTGCCGGCGATCCCGGACGGCGGCGGGCTGTGGCGCAGTTTGGTAGCGCACTTGACTGGGGGTCAAGTGGTCGCAGGTTCAAATCCTGTCAGCCCGACGATCAAAACCCGCTCTGACCTGCGTCGGAGCGGGTTTTGTGTTGCTAGGGATCCTCGCTGATGTGTGGCAGTGGGCCACCAGTGTCCCAAGCGGCCGTGAGTGGGCCGATTTCCTAGGAAAACAGTGCGGCGCCGGCGGCGCGCAAGTCATCGCGCTGGGCCTCGGAGTAGATCGACAGCGACACCGCCGGATCGTGGCCGTGCCAGGCCGCGACGACGTGCACTGGCATGCCGCCGGCCAACATAAGGCTGACGCTGGTATTACGTAGGCCCTTGAGGTGGATGCGGCGCAGGCTGGCTTGCTGACGCAGGCGTTGGAATTCGTCGGAGTACCACTCATGGCGGATGGGGGAGCCGTCCTCGCGTACCGCGATCAGACGGTCATCGGACCAGCGCGTGCCGAAAGCCTCTGCTTCGGCTTGTTGGCGGCACGACACCCCGGCGGTCCGGTGACCCACCTACTGCCGCACCACCGCTATGTCTGCACCCGGCACCGCTACTGGGTCGGGCCGCCGGACATCGCCCAGCCCGCCACCGGCCTGGGCGGGCTCGACGACATTGTCCGTGCGCAGCGACACCACCTGCGGCTGCTGGGCCGCCACGGTCCGGCTGCCGCCTACGACGCGGTGCTGACCGGGTTCCTGTTCTGCGGACACCTCTGGGCGGATCGGCGAGAAGACGGCG
>JAOPWF010000009.1 GCA_025965815.1 Mycobacterium sp. | reverse complement strand
GGAGAAAGAACGACCTGGCCCTGACCGCCTCCCTCTTCGAACGCCGCCTGCGCGTCGTGGGGTTCCAAACCAGCGAACTCCGTCAACATCTCGCCTGCCATGATGACTTCCCGTATGCCGGGTAGCTCGTCGTAGGGCACGGCAGTCGCGGTATCTGTCGGGGCTTCAACCACGACATCGGCAGTACACACGATGTGGGAGTCGTCCACGACCAGCACATCTCCCGGAAGGACTTGCTCTGTCGGGGACAGCATTGACAGCTCACCGCCACGTAAAACAATTACCCGTGCATGCTCGCGCTCGGCGTCATTCACGCGCTGCACCAAAGCCGCCGCCGAACGAAGCGTGCAGGGGAAGACTTCGAGGTCCACCGGTGGCACCACCTGTAGGAGTCCCAGTGCCAGTGAGGAGTCTCCCGGTAGAGCATGACGGACCACGATCCCCGCCATCGCGCGATCCTCGCTAAGGTCGTCTCGCAACCACAGCTCAAGGTCTGCGTTGTCAAACAGATCGTCATTGGTGCGCGCCCACGTCCACGCGTCCCACAACTCCGGGCGCTGCAGCAGAGTCCGGGTGAGGCGTTCACCAGGCGCAGGGTCAGATGACAGTGCGACTGGGGCGACCCCTGCGGTCGTAGCCTCCCGGCACGCCACCCACCCGTATGCAGCGAAGAGATCCTCTGCCGCGTAGGGCGGGTAATCCGCGATGAGTGTGTCGTCGACCGGGCCTACGACGACCACTTCGGTGGCGTCTTGCCGACCCAGGCGATTAACTCGCCCGGCCCGTTGGGCGAGCGCCGTTCCCGGAGCCAATTCGGTCACCATCGCTGCGAGGTCGACATCCACCCCAACCTCGAGTGTCTGTGTTGCCACCAGCACATCGGTGGTGGGGTCGCCGTCCGTGGTGAAAAGTCCTGGCTTGGACTTCGCCAACTGCTCTACATCGTAGGGTCGCATCCTTCCAACACGGAGTTCAACGTTGAGCCCGTGTCCACGCAAGCGCGCCGCGAGTTGCACCGCTGTATCGACACGGTTGACGATGCAACCGACTGTGCGCCCGCCCTCAAGGGCCATGCCGAAGGCCCCATGCTGACGCTGCGCCACCCCGGTAAGAACATCCAGATACTTCTCAGATGGTTTACCGTTTCGGGGCCATTCCTCGGCGCCAACGTACTTCAACGTCTTCGGCGTGCACAGCCGCCGCTCAAGTGCTGGTTCAGCCCCGAGGTCCTCGGCACGCACGCCGATTACCGTCGCTGCACCAGACGGACTAGCGGGTGTTGCCGTGGTTTCGACGGTCTGCAGCGCCGCGATCCCAAGCTGCGGAGCTGTCATGGCCGCGAGTTCTCCAATACGCTTGGCCGTCAACAACAACTGGCGATTGAGGTGCGCTTCGTCGAGAACCATCACCGCGTCGTAGGCGAGCATTCCCGCTTCTCGTGGACGCGCATACCTGGTCGAGCCATAACCCCGTAAAAGCAACCTGCTGCCCCACATGTCGGGCGTGGCGCAGATAATCGCGCAGCGACTCGGATCGTCGAGCCACGCACTGTCACGCGCTAGGCCACCGCGCAACTCAGCGAGATGGAACGGTTCCGCCTCTCCCGCAGTAACGCCGAGCGAGGTGAGCGCCGCCGCAACCATCGCGACCACCGAACCGGGATCTGCCGCGCTCATCATCTTCAGCAGCTTCGCCGCATGCTGAGCGTGACTGTCCACGAGTCCCCGACGGTTGACGACAACCGAAAGTCGACGGGGAACCCGCAATCCCACACCGGCCGCGTCTAGCGCATTGACGAACAGGTGAATGTCGACGACGCTCGACTTCCCCGCTCCGGTGGGCGCGGAAATCTGATCCGGCCATCGCCCCGATTCGGCTACGAACCGCGCGAGTCGCGTCTGCCAGGCAAAGGGGGCATGGCGCCCGTTGACCTGCGTGAAGTACTCTTCGAAGTCGGCGATCGTCAAGGTCACCGCGCAAGCTCCTCGATCAGATCAGCAGCATCTGTCGGCACATCCACGGGCACGAGCAAACCTCCGCCGAGGTGGCGGGTCTGGCCGAGGGCGATGAGTGTTCGTGGTGATGTGAGTGACCCGAGGTCGATAGTCGCCCGATAAGGTTGCGCAACAACTCCTTCGGGGAGTTTGTGAACGTACTTGGCCGCGTCGCGGGTGGGAACCAATCGAGCAGAGAGCACCTTTGCGGAACGCTCTTTCACCCTGGCGACCAAATCGTGGTACCTCGAGGAGCCGTTGCTCGGCGCACCCAATTCGTCACGCCATACGAAACCGAGGGACAGCAATGCCGCGTCGTCGAGCGTCCAATCTGGCCTGCTCTTGTCGCCACGCTGGGGTCGAGTCTCGGGGATTGACACGGGATGGGTCAGCCACAGTCGCCGATGCGCAGGCGGCGGCGCCCCCCAAAATTCGGTCGCGTCGATCCCTAGCCCGTTGAACTCGATTCTTCTCTCCCCATACCGGGACTTCAGGTTCGTTAGCCCGGCAACTGCCTTGTGGAGAACCAGAAGGTCTTCGGCGTCGGCATCTCGAGGGATGAGCAGAGCAAACGCTGGCGTTCGCGCACCGTGAACGGCAATCAGAGAGCGGTCCAGATACTGGATGGCGAGTCGGTTGGCGGGTGCCGGTACGCCACGTCCGTACTTGCCTGTTATCAGCGGCGGTGCGCCCAATCCAATCCTCGAAATGACGGCCCGGTGCAACGCGACACACCAACCCACGCGCTCGTCATGTGCGATCGGTGTGTCTACTTCGAGCAGGATCACCTGTTGCCACGGGGCGACAGGTGCTGCCGGTTCCGGACTGACGTAACGGAGTTCTGTGAGGCCACGGGATTCGACGGGCGAGGGGACGGCCTCCTCCGTGGTCTTGTGCCGGTCATCGGATGCGCTCGGATGCTTGGCGGGTCTCGCCGCCTGATGCGCCTGCATCAGGGATTCGACACGCCCAGGCGATGCTGCGCGAACCCTGCGTCCACCCGCCTCAAACGCCGTGGCGCCGGGCCTCAGTACTTCGGTTGGTTCGACCTCACCGACTTCGAGCACCACTGGACTCGTCGCCTCTCCGAGGCATGAGACATCGGCACAGAGCTCTGTCAGGGTGTCCTTCACGTTGGCGGGCACCTCTGTGTCCCAGCACCAACCGAACGGACCATCAACGGCTATCCCGTCGGAGATTCGTCGAGTGACCTTCTTGTCGACCCAGCGGCCTCCTTCCCTGCGGATCACCCCCTCCGCCCGGTATGCGATCGAAGTCCCTTCGGCGACACGCACGATGCGGGGCAACCGAATCCCGGTGGGCGGGTTCTCCTCGACCCACTTGAGCGCGCCGATCGCTTGGTCGCTCGGACGAAGTTCGTTGCGGTCGAGGACCGCAGCCGAGCCTTGGCCTGCGGCATTCAACAGGGCTGCATGCAATCTCGCGGCGTCGGGGAACGGATCAGGCGATCCGTCGCGTTTATGCCCGGTGTATGTTCCCAGCGGAAACGTCGCGATGATGCCGAATCCGGACATCAGTCTTCAACTTCCGCGACCGCTCCGCCCAGCACGATCGGATTTCCCACGACGTCAAGAACCTGGCCGCCCCAGCGCAGGTCGGCCTTCTCCGCGGCTTCGTCGATAGCCACCCCTAGCAGGGCATCCGCTTCCGCTATCGTCAGAGATTCGAGCTCTTTACGGTTGCCGTACCTCTCGTCGAGGATGACTGTCGCAGGACCCAATTCGACGAGATCACAGTTGGCGCGCAGGCTCAGTTCGGCGTCAGACCGTGCGAGGCCGCTCA
>JAOPWF010000840.1 GCA_025965815.1 Mycobacterium sp. | reverse complement strand
CTGACCAACTCCGGGATCTGATCGGCCGCGCGGCCGCGCGGCCGCCGTGCCGCTCGCCGTCACCGCGGAACGTTTCGAGGACCTACCGGGCGCACTGGCCGGCCTCATCGACACCGTCGTACACCTTCCGCCGCTGCGTGAACGCCCGAATGACGTACTGCCGCTGGCGGCGCACATCACCAGCCGCGCCCGTGGACGGGAAGTCGAGTTCAGCCAGGCCGCATCGCGGGCGCTGCAGAACTACGGGTGGCCGGGAAACGTCGATCAGCTGTCTCGGGTGGTGGTCTACGCGGCCAACCGCACCGACATCGTCGACGTCGCTAATCTGCCACCGGAAGTGCTGTCCGACAACACCCGTCACCTGTCACGCATCGAAGCGTTCGAACGTCGCGAGATTGTCCGGGTGCTCGCGACAGGTAACAGGACGATGCAGGAAGCGGGCCCACGAGCTCGGGATGAGTCGGGCGACGCTCTACCGCAAGATCGGTCAGTACAACATTCACATCGCGCGCAAGGCGCGCTAGTCCTCCCGAGAGCCATCGGCAGTCGCTGTCGAATCCATTCCGGCCAGGGCATTTTCGCGAAGGTCGTGGCGTCCACGCAGACGTGCGTCATCGTGCATTCGGCGATGACGTCGCGTCCCCGCCTGATGGTGAATTCGCTGCAGAGCGACGTGTTTCCAGGCGGGCCGATCGCGACCTCGACGACGAGCTCGTCGTCGAAGGTTGCCGGCCGGCGGAAGCGCAGCTCAGCGGCGGCGACGACGAAGTCGATGCCCTGGCCGACGATCGTCGCGTAGTCACCCACCAGTTCGCGGATGGCTTCGGTGTGCGCCATGTCAACCCAGGTCAGGTAGTGACCGTTGAACACCCGGCCCTGCATGTCGCATTCGACATAGCGGACGCGAAGCGGCATTTCGAACGTCCCCGACGACACAGCACTAGAACCTACTCGGCCGCAACGCAATGTCCGGGGGCCGACCTACACTCTGCCCGTGGCGCGCAGTGGCAACAGAAGAAAGGTGTACGCCGTCGCCGGCGTGCTGGCGGCGGTCATAGCGCACGTGTTGGGCGCGAGTCCGATGTGGACCGTGGTCATCGGGTTCGGCGCGCCCGGCGCGGTTCTGGTCGGGTACCGGTTCCTGCTCGGAGCGATCGACGGCGTGCGGACCCCGTTGACCCCCTCGGCGACGATGCTGTTGGGCCGCATATGGTCCCGCCGTGCAACGGGGGCCAGCCTCACCAGCGTCGATCTGATGTCCGGCGGCCAGTTCGAGGAATACGTCGCGCAGGTGGCCCGTTCGTGTGGGTTGCCGGTGATCATGACTCCGGCGACCGGAGACTGGGGAGTCGACCTCATCGTCGGCAAGCGGCCGGATCGCGTGGCCGTCCAGTGCAAGCGGTACTCGCGACCGATCGGCCCCGGTGCGATTCAGCAAGTGGTGGCCGGAGCCCCCATGCAGGGATGCACCAAGACGATGGTGGTGTCCAACCAGGAGTTCACCCCTGCCGCCCATCTGCTCGCCCAGCTGCACAACTGCACGCTCGTCGGCGGGTCGGGACTTCCGCTGTTACGCAAGAGTTTTCGGTCGCTTACGGGTCGCTCACAGATCGCCTGAGCCGTCGTCGGGCCGTCACAGCACCTCGAGGGGTTGCGGCCCGGACGGCGGGGGGAAGGCCCTGTCGAGCAGGTTGAGGTCCTCCGGACTCAGGCGGATGTGACGGGCGGCGGCGTTCTCCCGAACGTGCGCCGGCGTGCTCGCGCGCGGGATGGTGTTGACACCGTCCAGGCGCAGCACCCAAGCCAGCGCGATCTGTGTCGGTGTCGCCGCGTGCCGCCGCGCCACCTCGTCCAGCGCGGGGTGTCTCAGCAGGCGACCCTGCTCGATCGGCGAGTAGGCCATTATCGGGATGCCGCGTTCGAACAGCCACGGAATGAGCTCGGACTCCGGCACTCGTCGCGTGAGGTTGTACAGGATCTGGTCGGTCTGTACCTGATCCCCGCCCGGAACGCCGATCAGGTCGTTCATGTCGTCGACGTCGAGGTTGCTCACGCCCCAGTACCGGATGAGTCCGGCGGCCATCAGGTCGGCGAAGCCCGCGACCGTCTCGATCAGCGGGACGCGGCCCCGCCAGTGCAGCAGATAGAGGTCGATGTAGTCGGTGTTTAGCCGGGCCAGGCTGGCCTGGCAGGCCTGTACGGTACCGTCCCGGGTCGCGTGGTGCGGCAGCACCTTGTCCACCAGGAACACTTCGTCGCGGCGCCCGGCGATCGCCTCGCCCACCAGGACCTCCGACGCGCCGTCGGCATACATCTCCGCGGTGTCGACCACCTTCATCCCGAGGTCCAACCCGAGCCGGATCGAGGCGATCTCGTCGGCCCGCCGGGTGGGGCGTTCGGCAAAATGCCAGGTGCCCTGGCCGAGTGCGGCGATCGTCTCCCCCGAGGGCAGGACCACGGAGCGGACATCCGCCTTCATGTGTGCCCTCTCTAAATGTGCCGGCGGCGGCCCCCATCAGCTCCCCGCCCCGCCGCCGGCTAGGACGTCAGAGTCTCAGGGACGTCCCCGGCGGCGCATCCCCCCGGCAGTGCAGCATCCCCCGCACAATGTGGTGCCCGCAGGACGGCGACAGCTCGCCCCGAGACATGGTGTCGAGGACCCGACCTCCGCGACGATCGTGTCGCGATCATCGCCGCCCGAAGGTTCCGGGTCCGGCGTGGAACAGCCCGGCCATGGTCAGCTTGGTGGTGATCAGCTCGGAACGGTCAGCAGATCTTTGGCGCGCAACGCCAACCAGAACTCCGCGATCGTGGCCGTGTCGGTGATCTTGCGTCCGGTGATCTGTTCGATGCGCTGGATCCGGTAGACGACCGTTTGGCGGTGCACGCCAAGACGGGCCGCGGTCTGCACCCAGGATCTGCTGCACTGCAGGTACCTGTCGAGGGTCTTGACCATCTCGGTGGAATGCGTTGTGTCGTAGTTGATGAGCTGGCCGAGGACCCGGTCGACGACGATCTGGGCTTCCTCGGTGTCGCGCAGCACCGACAGCATCGTCGCGTCCGCATAGCGGGCGATCCGCTCCGACGCTGTCTCGGCAACCCGGACAGCCCACGTCGCTTCCCGCACCGCAGTCGGAGCGCGTCCCGGTTGGGCCAGTGGGTCGCTGATGCCAATCGTCGACTGGTGACCGAGCCGGTGCTGCAGGGCGGCCAGCGACACGTCCGTGACAGGCATCAGCGCATACAGGAGAGGGCCGCGGCGCAGCAGCAGGTGCGGGACGCCGCGCCGGCCAAGGCTGAGGTGGAGCTGCCGCTCGCCGGTCGCAGAGGCGCCGCCGGCGGCGACGATCGAGCATTCCTCGGCCCGCAACATGCGCTCGGCGAGCCGGCTGTCCGCCTCGGCGGGGCCCATCCGGCCGTCGCACAGCTGGGCCATCACCTCGGCGCCGATCCTCCGGTCGTGTTCACGACGCGCGTTCTGCTGCGCCAACAACACGGCCACAGCTGACGCGAGATGTTGCAGCGGGACCAGATCGGTTGGAGACGATCGGAAGTCGTAGGCAACGAGAACGGTCGGCTCCGCGTCGGGCACCTCGACAACCAGACCGCGCGACGAGCCTGCCGAAACATGCAGGACGCCGGGAACGGCGCCGCGGCGGTCCGCGATCTCCTGCACGACGACCCGGCGCAGTTCGGTCGGCAACGGGTCCGATGCGTCAAGGGCGACGTCGCCGGTTGTCGGGTCGAGTACTGCGAGCCGACACGAGAGGTCGCGGCCCAACTGGGTCAGGACGTTGTCCGGCCGCCGGTGTGTAACCGACTGCCGGATGACGTTGTACACACGCTCGGTCACGGCGACGCGTCCGGCGCCGCCCGCCGCGTCGGCGACGGCGCGCCCGATCGCGGCGAAACCCACCGAGTACGGGACCGTCATCACTGGGAAGTCCAGATCGTCGGCCAGCGTGGTCGCGGCCGGGGTGAGATCGGGGGTGGCGGCGTCCAGTCCGATCACCAGGCCCCGAATCCCGTTGTCGACCAGCCCGCGGATCAACGCGGTCTGGCCGCGGGACGCCTCGGGCAGCGTCTGGCCGTTCTTCATCAGTAACTCGCCACCGGCCAGAAACGACCATGGCTCCTCCAGGTCGGAGGTCTGCGCCCATGCCACCGGCTTGTCCAGACCGCCGGCGCCGGCCCTGACCTTCAATCGCAGATGGGGTGTGTCCACCAGATCGGAGACCCGGTACGCCATGCGCGGTCACCTTCCGTTCTTCTCATCGCCCCGTGGTGCCGGTGTTCATCGCCGGGAAACACGCGGTTACCCGGTTGTCTCCGGTGTGTGCGGTGACGAAATTGGCTGGTGGGCGGGGGTACGGGCAGTGGGTGTCGCCTACCTTCCCGTGGCGTTCGCCCACGAATTTAGACGATCATATGAATCAGCGTTCGGAATCTAGACGATCTGCATCTTCAGTTTTCCGGTTGACGCGCTCAGAGTTGCGCTGCAACGACAGGCGACAGGAGCACCGCATGGGCCAGCCGATTGAAAAGGACACCGCCGCGCCGGCCGGTTCGCCGCCGCGGCTCCTGCAGGGTTTCAACTTCAGGTCGGCGCTGTCCCTGGCATTCGCCGATGTGTCGCCCATTGCCGCGGTGTACGCGATCTTCACGCTGGGGCTGTTCGCCGCCGGGCCGAAGTTCTTCTGGGCGTTTCCGATCGTGCTCGCCGGCCAGTTACTCGTCGCGGCGGTGTTCGGTGAGTTGGCGTCGCGCTGGCCATATGCCGGCAGCGTTTACCAGTGGTCTCGGCACGTTCGTGGCACCACGTGGGGCTGGGTCGCAGCCTGGGCCTACATGTGGGGTCTGACTCTTGCCCTGGGCGTGCTGTCGTATGCCGCCGCCGGCTTCCTCCTGCAGATCTTCGGTGTCACCGAACCCGGCCGGTGGCAGATCGCCACCATCGCGATCATCATCGTCGCGGTGGGCAGCGCCATCAACATGGTCGGCCGGAAAGTCCTCAAGATCATGGTGATTGCCAGCATCACCTGCGAAGTGATCGGCTCCGTCGGACTTGGTGCGGTGCTGCTGCTGTTCTACCGGGAGAACGCGTTCTCCACCCTGTTCTCCAGTGCCGGTATCCCCGACGCCGCGTCCTGGACATCGGGACCGATGCTGCTGGCGATCGCCTTTGTGGGCTGGTCCTTCCTGGGTTTCGAGGCCGCGGGTTCGATCGCCGAAGAGGTCGAGGAACCCGAACGCAACGTACCGAAGGCGATCATTCTCGGCCTGTTCCTCGTCGGGCTGCTGGTGATGTTCTCCAGCGCGGCACTGATCCTGGCGATTCCCGACCTGCCCGGAGTGATGGCATCACAGTCAGGTGATGTGGTCTCGGACACGCTCGCAGCACATTTCGGCGCGGGCATCACCAAGCCGTTGCTCGCCATGTTCGTCATCGGATTCCTGTCCAGCTTCCTCGCCGTCCAGGCGGCGGTGTCGCGGTGCATCTGGGGAGCAGCCCGCGACGGAAGCCTGCCGGGGTCGAAGGTTCTCGGCGGGCTTGCCGGTGCGGAGCGGTTGCCCGTCAACGCCATCGCGCTGACCGGGATCGCCGCCATCGTGTTCGTGCTGCTGGCCGGAACCAAGTTCTACAGCGTGCTGGTGAATTTCAACATCATCGGCTTCTACATCGCCTTTGGTGTGCCGGTGATCGGTGCCGCCCTCGCCCGGCTGACCGGCAAGTGGAAGCCCGGTCCGTTCAGCCTGGGCCGATGGGGAGCGCCGGTGACCTACCTGGCGTCGTTGTGGATCATTTTCGAAACGGTCAACGTGGCGTGGCCGCGGAAGCAGCCGGACCAGCCGTGGTACATCAACTGGGCCAGCGTGCTGACCACCGCGGCGCTGGCGGTTGTCGGCGTGGTGATCTATCTCAGTGTCCGCCGAAACATCCAGGCACCTATCGGGGAACGCCTTGCCGGTGATCAGGAGGCCGGCGCCGCCGCCGCGTCATGACTCGCACCGCCGTCGTGACCGGATCGGCGTCGGGAATCGAAACATGCGGGTCTCCTGCGGTCGGCGACGTTTCGGACCCCGACGTGGTGGCCGAGCTCGTCAGCGGCATCGAGCGCAAACATGGACCGATCGACGTTTTGGTCTGCAACGCCGCCTACATGAGCATGGCGTCATTCCTCGACGACGACGAGGATGACTGGTGGAAGGTCATCGACACCAACCTCGCCGGCACCGTCCACCTCGTTCAGGCCGTGTTGCCCGGCATGCGGCGACTCGGACGCGGCAACATCGTCATCGTCGCCTCCGAATGGGGCGTGATCGGGTGGCCGAACGCCACGGCCTACTGCGCCTCGAAGGCAGGATTGATCGCACTCACCAAGACCCTCGGCCGTGAGCTGGCGCCCGAGAACATCTCGGTCAATGCCGTCGCACCCGGCGTCGTCGACACCCCACAGCTGCGGGTCGACGCCGACAGTGCCGGGGTCACCCTCGCCGAGATGCGTGAGCGGTACAGCCACGGCATGCCCTGCGGGCGGATCGGCAGACCCGACGAGATCGCCGCTGCCGTGGCACTGTTGGCGCGCAGGGAGCTGGGCGCCTTTGTCGGACAGACCATCCAGATCAACGGAGGGACAACGCGGTGCAGGGTATGACCAGAGGCGGCGAGCCGGCGTCGTCACCGATCGGGCCGGTCGACGGCCAAGCCGTGCCCAGATACGCCGGCTTGTCGACATTCGCACGGCTGCCGCGGCGGGAGGATGTTCCGGGTCTGGACGTAGCCGTTGTCGGGATCCCGTTCGACACCGGCGTCACGTACCGCCCCGGTGCCCGTTTCGGGCCGGCGCACATCCGGCAGTCCTCCCGACTGCTGCGGCCTTATCACCCGCAGCTGCAGGTGTCGCCGTTCGCCAACCAGCAGGTGGTCGACGCCGGCGACTTCGTCTTCAACCCGTTCGACATACCGACCGCGGTTCGACAGATCGAGGAGCAGGCGTCCGCGCTGATCCAGGATGGGGCGAAGCTCGTCACGCTCGGCGGGGACCACACCATCGCGTATCCGTTGCTGCGCGCCCATCACCGCCGCTACGGCCCGGTCGCGCTGGTCCACTTCGACGCGCACCTCGACACGTGGGATACCTACTTCGACACACCCCTGACCCACGGCACTCCGTTTCGTCGGGCCGCCGAGGAGGGCCTCTTCATTCCCGGCCACAGCGCCCACGTCGGGATCCGCGGATCGCTGTACAACCCCGACGATCTGACCGACGATGCCGAGCTGGGCTTCACCGTTGTGCAGTGCGCAGAATTCGAACGCCGCACGGTAACCGACGTGATCGAACAGCTACGACGGGCGGTGGGGGAGAACCCACTGTACGTCTCCATCGACATCGATGTCCTCGACCCGTCGCATGCGCCCGCCACCGGAACCCCCGAAGCGGGCGGCATGACCAGCCGCGAGCTGCTTGCCATACTGCGCGGTTTCGACGGTCTCAACCTGGTGGGCGCGGACATCGTCGAGGTATCACCGGCCTACGACCACGCGGAGATGACGGGCATCGCCGCGGCAAACCTGGCCTACGAGCTAGTCTCGCTCTTCGCGAGAGAGGCCGGCCGATGAGTACTCCGGCAGCACCGATTTCGTGGCCAGGCGGTGCCCGCTGTGCCGCGTCCTTCAGCTTCGACGTCGACGCCGAATCGGCCATGCTCGGCGTGTCCACTACCCACGCCAGTCGGATGTCGGCCATCAGCCATCAGGCCTACGGTCCGCTGGCGGGTGTGCCCCGGCTGCTGAAAATTCTTGCCAGGCATGGCATCACCTCGACCTTCTTCGTGCCGGGGTACACCGCCGTCCGCTATCCCGACGTCATCCGCTCCATTGCGGAGAACGGCCACGAGATCGCACACCACGGTTATCTGCACGAGCCGATGGCCGGCCTGACGCGGGAACAGGAGGCCGCCATCCTCGACCGCGGCTCCGATGTTCTCGAAGCGGTCACCGGCGCCCGGCCCACCGGCTATCGGGCGCCGATGTGGGAGCTCAACTGGCATTCCCCGAAACTGCTGCGCGACCGGGGCTTTCTGTACGACAGCAGCCTGATGGATGCCGACCATCCCTATGAACTCGACGTCGAAGGCGGCGGCCCGCTCGTCGAAATCCCCATCCAGTGGGCGCTCGACGACTGGGAGCAGTACGGCTACGTTCCCGACTTGTCGGGGACGGGACTGAATGAAAGTCCGGTCAAAGCCACCGAGATGTGGCGACTCGAGTTCGACGCGATGCGCGCTGACGCAGGGTGTTTCGTGCTGACCAACCATCCGTTCCTGTCCGGACGGCCGTCGCGCGCGCAGGCGCTGGACGACCTGATCGAATATGTCCGCTCCCACGACGATGTATGGGTGGCGAGCATGGGGGAGATCGCCGCTCATGTGCGCAGCCTGGGCCTGAGCCCGCGGTCGGTTGCCAGGCCCGATCCCCGGGACTTCTAGCGCTTTCGACGCGACGACCGTTGACGTGCTCGCTGGCCTGCCATACGGTTTGCTGACACGGCGGCCAGTCGCTGCTGCGCAATTAAGGGGTCCCATGAAGGTTCCGGCAATCGCGGCCGCAGGTCTCGCGGCGGGCACGTTGCTGGCGCTCGGTGTGTCGCTCGCCGGGTGCAGCAGCGACAAGTCAACGCCGCCCACGGCCGCGGGATCGGCCACCTCAACGACGTCTGGCCCGCCACCCACTTCCGCCCCCGCCAAGACAGCGGATTACCGCGGTCTGCTGATCAAAGACACCGAGATCTCCGCCCCGGGTCAGACTTTCACCGCATCGGCGCCGACGTTCAACCCGAATGGGCAGGAAGGCGTCGCGGTGGTATTTGCCAACGCTGACGGCACTGAGCAGATCGGCGACACGATACTTATCCTTCCTGACGCTTCGGCAGCAGCCGCGGCGTTGGAAGGATCCAAGGCGGCACTGAGCAACGCTGTCGTTGGCGGAACTCCGGCGCCATCCGCGGTCGGTACCGGCGGGACGGTGGTCTCCGGCACCTCACCGGACGGCTCTAAGTCCGTGACGGTGTTGCTGTTCACTCAGGGGCGGGCGTTCGCCACGCTTGAGTTCGACGGTGCACCACATGATCCCGTGCCACCCGAAGGCGTCATCGACGTCGGGCAGAAGCAGGACGCCGCGATCACGAAGGGTTTACCTGCGTAAACGTTCGTTCGTTCCGTCGACGCCCCATGGGCGTCCCCGGATCTTTGCCCGTTGTTCGGTTCGCGTTCACCCGGAGCGTTCATATTTCCAGTTCGATTCTTCAGACACGGTTCCGACAACCTGCGGAGAATCCATTGCCCCATATCCGACTCGGACGGGCAGCTGTCGCTGCGAGCGCCATACTTGCGATGGTGGTCGCCGGGTGCTCCAGCGACAACGGCGAACCCAACGGCGCCGCAGGGAACGGCAAGCACGTGCTGCTGCTCTCTGTCGACGGCATGCATCAATCCGATCTGGTCGGATACGTTCAGGCACACCCGGAGTCGGCGCTGGCCAAGATTGTTGGACGCGGAATCAGCTACACGAAGGCTCAAACCCCGGTTCCGTCGGACTCATTTCCGGGTCTACTCGCACAGGTCACCGGCGGTTCGCCGAAGACAACCGGCGTGTACTACGACGATAGCTACGCCCATGATCTGCTCGAACCCGGAACCACCAGTTGTGCGGGCGCGAAACCCGGTGCGGCCGTGGGCTTCACCGAGGAGCTGGATAAAGACAGCCACAAGATCGACGGCGGCGAAGGACTGGCCAATCTGCCCGACGGCGTTCTGCAGATGACTAGCACGCCCGCGACGGTGATTGACGAGGCGAAGCTTCCGGTGGACCCCGCGTCGTGCAAGCCGGTAATGCCCGGCGACTACCTGAAAGTGAACACCGTCTTCAACGTCGTGCACGATGCGGGCCTGCGGACAGCGTGGTCCGACAAGCACCCTGCTTACGTGATTCTCGGTGGACCGGGTGGTTCGTCGATCGACGATCTCTTCACGCCGGAAGTCGACAGCAGTCCCGCCGGTACCAAAGACGGCGACAGTTGGACCGACGACAACTCGCTGACCCAGAGATATGACACCTACAAGGTCGACGCGGTGACGAATCAGATTGCCGGCAAGGATCATTCGGGCAGCCGGCAGGTCGGCGTGCCGGCGCTGCTCGGTATGAACTTTCAGTCAGTATCAACCGCGGAGAAACTGACGAAATCTGGCGGACAACCGGGCGGCTACGGGCCCGACGGTCAGGTACCGGGGCCGGTGCTGGCCTCTGCGCTGGACTTCGTCGACAACCAGATCGGACGCATGGTGAGCGCGCTCGACACTGCCGGCCTCAGCGACAGTACGACCATCATCGTCTCGGCCAAACATGGCCAATCTCCGATGAAGCCCGACACGCTCACCAGGATCGATGACGGAAAGATCATCGACGACATCAACGCCGAATGGGCGACCACTCACCCCGACGTCCCGAAGTTGATCGTCCATTCGGTGGATGACGACGCCATGATCATATGGCTCGCGGACCGGTCACCAGAGGCAGCGACGTTCGTCAAGGACCGTCTACTCGCCGGCGCCGGCGAAGGCACCGACATCGCCGGGAAACCCAAGCCATTCACGGCATCCGGTGTGGACCACATCTACGCAGGCGCCGAGGCGGTCGCATTCTTCGGGGCCACTACGGGCGATCCGCGGGTGCCGGACGTCTACGCCACCACCCAGCCGGGAACGGTTTACACCGGAGGGACATCGAAGATCGCTGAGCACGGCGGTGTCACCCCGGCCGACCGACAGGTCCCGTTGATCGTCGCCGGACCGGGGATCAGCCAACGAGAAGATGGTTCCGAGGTCGCCACCGCGCAGATTGCGCCGACGATCCTCTCGCGTCTGAGCCTCGACCCGCAGAAACTGCAGGCCGTCGTCGCCGAGCACACCGCGACCCTGCCAGGTACCTAGGCCTCCGCGGCCCCAGCCGCCAGACGCCTGACCGGAGCACCAACTGCGGTCGAGGGCTGCTGCTCGGTTGCATCAGACCGTGCCTCGTAGCGGTTCACCGCGATCAGGACGATCGCCGCGACCGCCCAGCCCGCCAGAATGTCCACGACGTAGTGCTCGGCTGAGTACACCAGCGTGAACGTCATGGTCACGGCGTAGGTCGCGAGCACCGGGCGCCACCACCACCGGACCCGTCGCCACAGGAAGATCGCGATCAGCGCCGTGAGCCCGGCGTGCAGCGACGGAATGGCCGCCACCAGGTTCACACTCGCCTGCCCCTCGTCAATCAGCGCTCGCGCCGCACCAAGATGCAGGTTGTCCCATCCACGGGTGGAGATCCGCTCGACGAAGTTGTTCGCACCGGCCGTAGGGGTCTGCATGCTGCCGAGCAGCCCGCCGTCCGGGGCTCTTCCGGCAGGACCGGACATGCAGGCGGGATCGGACGGGCCGCCCGCCACGTCGGCTCCGGTGCACCGGGCGGCGGCCCACGGCGGCGCTGCCGGAAGTACGGCATACATGACCAGGGAGAGGAAGGTCAGGGACATGAACCGGCGGACGAACGCTTTCCAATCGTCCCGGTCGCGCAGCCAGAGCACACCCGCAACCACGTACGGCACGATGAAGAACGACATGTAGACGGTGCTACTGATCACTTCCCACCACGGCGGCTGTGGCAATTTCAGCCGTTCCTGTAACCACACCGTCGGCTCTGCGCCAAAGAACAGCCACCGGTCCATCGCCGGCTGAACGTCCCACAGTGTGGGTGTGCCGACCAATGTCGCCGCGCCCCTGCTGAGGTCGTACACCACCAGAATGAGCGCGAACGGCAGCCAGTCGCCCAGCACTGACAAAACCTGACGGCGCCCGATGCTCGCGGCGATCAGACCAGTGCAGATGTACAGCAGCAACAGTTCCCGGTTGAACGCGAAACCCGTTGTCCAGGTTCGAAACAGCACGGTCGACGCCCAAAGGACGATTGCCACGCGCCTGACGGCAGTGAGCCGGCGTTCGCGTTTTTCCGGCGCGCCTTGATTCTCGGCGGGCGGACGCTCCGGAACGGTCTGCGTGGCGGTCAGAGTGGTCGGCTCCTTTCCGTCGCGTGGCCGGCCGTGTATGTGTTATGTATCCATGTCGCCGTGAATGTAACCCTGAACGCCGACCGCGATGGACGCCCAGGCGAGAACGAGTCACGAACGTGATTGATCCGAACCGGCAAGGAAATCGAACACGCGCCCGGTTACCCCGTCGGTGTGGCGCCGAGCACCCGCTGCAGATCGGGCTTCATGGCCTGCAATTGCGCGCCCCAGTAGCCCCAGCTGTGCGTCCCGTTGGGCGGGAAGTTGAACACACCGTTGCCGCCGCCGGCAGCCAGGTATCTGCTTCTGAAATTCTGATTCGTCCGAAGTGTGAGGCCCTCGAGGAAACTGGCCGGAATCAGGTTGCTGCCCAGTCCGGCGTCAAGGTCGGAAGGGTTGCCCGTGCCGCAGTACACCCAGATGCGGGTGTTGTTCCCCACGAGCCGCGTGATCTGCAGCGTCGGGTCGTTGCGCCGCCACGCCGGGTCGGTCGGGGGACCCCACATGCTGGTCGCGTTGTAGCCACCCGCGTCGTTCATCGCCAGGCCGATCAGCACCGGCCACAACCCCTCGGAAGGATTGATGAAGCCCGACAGCGACCCGGCGTAGATGAACTGGCCCGGGTGATAGGCCGCAAGTATCAGCGCCGAGCCGCCGGACATCGACACACCAACCACCGCGTTCCCGCCCGGGCTGACGCCCTTGTTGGCCGCCAGCCAGCCGGGCAGCTCGGACGTCAGGAACGTCTCCCATTTGTACGTGTAGCCCTGCCCGTTGCCCTGCGACGGTTGATACCAGTCGCTGTAGAAGCTGGACTGGCCGCCGACCGGCATGACCACCGAGAGTCCGGAGCCGTTGAACCAGTCGAAGGCTCCGGTGTTGATGTCCCAGCCATTGCGATCGTCCTGCGCCCGCAGGCCGTCGAGCAGGTACACCGCTCGGGGACCACCGCCCTGGAACTGGACGCGGATGTCGCGCCCCATCGACGCGGACGGCACCGCGAGGTATTCCACAGGCGCCGCCGCCGCCGTGCCACCAACAGCGCTGACCAAAGCGGGCAGCAGGACTGCGGCAATCGCGGCGACCGCCAGTCGTCGTGCCCCTGCACCTCGGATTTTCTGGAAGACGTTCATAGCACCAGCCACCCCATGTTGCGTATACGGGTGTATCGCACGCGGGGAACGGCCGGTTACAGAAGTATGGGCGAGCGGCCACTCATGCTCGATCGGGTCCCGCCGTCTCGCATTGGGGGAAACGATGGTGAGTAGCGCCGAAGCGCGACGGTTGGCGGCCGACGAGATCGGGAACCTGCTCGATGACCAGGCCGGGCGCGTGGTCGTCGGCATCACCGGTCCTCCTGGGGCGGGTAAATCCACCTTCGCCGAACGTCTGGTCGCGGAGCTCAATGCAGATCAGGAGCTCGCGGCGGATGTGCCGATGGACGGCTTCCATCT
>JAOPWF010000832.1 GCA_025965815.1 Mycobacterium sp. | reverse complement strand
TGGGCGCAGTTCGGGAAGAGGATGCCGACCCTGGTCCCCTTGCCCACGCCCGAGGCCAGCAGGGCGTCGGCCAGTTCCAGCGACCGGACGTCCGCCTCGGCGAAGGTCAGGCGTTCCTGGTCGGTGACCAGGAACTCGCCGTCGACCTCGGCACGCCGCAGCGCCAGCAGCTCCGGGACGCTCGAGGGCATGTCGTGCCGTGTCGAATCGTCCTCCGCGGTGTCTACCCCGGCCATCAACCGACGTGTACGGGGATGTGGGAGTAGCCGGCGACGTTGGACATCGTGACCCGGCGCAAGCCATCGGTGTCGACATCGAGACGTGGCCAGCGTTCCCGCAGTTGCTGGAAGGCGACCTTGGTCTCCAGCCTGGCCAGCCAAGAGCCCAGGCAGCTGTGCGAGCCGAACCCGAACGCCAGTGTGGTGGCGCCACCGCGTTTGATGTCGAACACGTCGGGACGGTCGTAGGCTCGCGGGTCGCGGGTCGCGGAGCCGGTGACCAGCAACGTCGGGGAACCGGCGGGGATCGTTCCTTCGTCGAGAACGACGTCGCGGGTGGTAAATCGCCCCTGGTACTGCGACGGAGGGGTGAGCCGCAGCATCTCTTCGATCGATCCCGGGATCAGCCCGGGATCGGCGAGCACGAGGTCCCACTGGTCGGGATTATCGTGAAACGCCATCACGCCATTGCCCACCAGCTTGGTGACGGTCTCGCTGCCGGCGGCTGCCAACAGCACCCCGAAGGTGGCGATGTCGTCGTCACTGAGCCGGTGCGTCACCCCAGTTTCGTCCTCGTAGACGGCCGACACCAGCCTGCTGACGATCATGTCGTCGGGATTCCGCCGCTTCTCGTGGGCAAGCTCCAGGAAGTACTCGCCCATGGCCATCGAGGAGGCGACTCCGTGCTCGGTGGCGTGCGGGTTGTTCTCCTCTCGGTGCAGGAATCCGTCGGTCCACAGCCGGATCTGCTGTCGTTCGCCCTGGGGCACGCCGAGCATCGACGAGATGATCTCCACCGGGAACAGCGCCGCGAAGTCGGCCACCAGGTCGAAGTCGTCCTTGCCCGACAGGGCATCGAGATAGGAGGTGACGACCTCCACCACGAGTGGTTCCAAATTGGCGATCGCCGCCTTGGTGAACACCTGCCGGACCAGCTTGCGCATCCGCTCGTGTTCGGGTGGATCCATGATGATCAACATGTTCGCGTTGAACCGCTGCTTTAGCGACAGCGCGTCCAGGGTGACCCCGTAGGCACTGCTGAACGTCTCCCAATCCCGATGCGCCGCGACGACGTCCTGATGGCGGGTCAGGGCATAGAAATCCCACCGATCGCTGTAGTAGACCGGTGCCTCGTCGCGCATCCACCGATAGGTCTCGTACGGATTGTCGAAAAACACGTCCGAGTAGGGATTGAACTCCACGGGAGCCCCGTCTTCGCGGGGCTTCGTAGTAGACGATGAGCCCTGGTCTGTCGACATATCAGGCGCCGACCCGCATCAACGTCGACAGGGTGCCGCCCATCACCATCGCGATCTCGTCGTCGGCCAGTTCGGGGTGGTGTTCGGCGTAGCTGAGTGGAACGGCCAGGCCCTCCGGGTGGGGGTAGTCCGAGCCGAAGAAGAGGTGGTCCATCGGGACCAGCTTCGCCAGTTCCGCCACGTTCTCCTCCCAGAACGGGTTGAAGTAGACACAGCGGCGGATCGCCTCCAACGGGTGCTCGCCGTAGAGCTGCGGCATCTTCTTGTGGGTGTCGTTCAGGTTCTCGAAAAGCCTGGGAAGCCAACTGGTTCCGTTCTCCACCATGGCGATGCGAAGTTCGGGGAAACGTGTCAGCACACCGTGACACGCGAGGGCCGCTACGGCGTCCTCGGCTGGGTTACGGGCCAGGGTGTAATACGAGCGGAACGGGGTGGACTGGAATGGCCGGAACTCCCCGGCGCCCTCCCAATCGTTGGCATAGCGGGAGTAGCCGCTGTCCGAGGCGTGCATGACGACCAGCACGCCGGTCTCGACGATCCGCTTCCAGAACGGGTCGAACTCGGGGAGGGCGAACGAGCGCGGACCGTGCAGCCCGGGGACGGGCGCGGGACGGATGAGGATCGCCCGTGCGCCACGCTCGACGGCCCACTCGAGTTCCTCGATCGCTTTCTCGACGATCGGCAACGTAATGATCGGCGTGGTGAAGATGCGGCCCCGGTAATCGAAGCTCCAGGTCTCGTCCAACCACTGGTTGAGGGCGTGGATGATCGTGTGCGTCGCCTCCGGCTGCGCGCGGAACCGCTCCTCCACCAGGCTGGCCAGCGTCGGGTACATCATCGACATGTCGATGCCCTGCTCGTCGAGCAGCGCAAGGCGGGGCGCCGGTTCCCGAAACGCGTCGGGCGACTCGATCGCTTTGCCCATGATCTCGCGTTGCGTCTTGCCTTCGGGGTTGCCGTTGCGGAAGTAGTCCTCCTGTGCGCCGGGTGCGGCGACCTTGTCAAAGGTGGGATTGGGGATGTAGTCGCTGATCTGTCCCAGGGTGGCGATTTTCGTGCGCCCGTCCACCTCGACATACCGGATCGCGCCGTGATACTCCGGCGGCAGAAATTTTGTCAGTGCGTCGCGGGTCTCGTACATGTGGTTGTCCCCGTCGAAGACCGGAAATCCCATTTTTTGCGTCATCGAACTCCTCCTCGTGCTTCGCCCCGTCTGCACTTCTTGCAGCTCGTCGCGGTCTCCGCAGTACGGTACAACGCGTGCATATGACTCTAACATTGGGTGCTTTAAAAGAGGATATGCGTTTACTCTGAAGCGGTGAAGCTGTCCGTACGACGGTAATGTTGCTCTCTGCCGGCAGCTTCGCCCTGTCGTCGGCCCGCAGGGGTCGTGGTTCGGATTACGAGGAGAGTTGCCGGTGGATCTGCGTCTGACCGAGGAGCAACGCGCGGTCCGGGAGACTTTTGCGGCGTTATTTCGCAAGGAGGCCACCCCGGAACGCGTGCGGATGGCGGAGTCGTCTGGGCTGGACGAGCCGCTGTGGCGGCGCTACGCCAACACCGGGGCTCTGGGCATCGGCGTGCCGGCAGACTGCGGGGGCGAGGACGGCGGCCTGCTGGAGCTGGCCCTGGTGGCGCAAGAGGCAGCCCGTCGTCTGGCCCCGATCCCGGTGGTGGAGACCGCGGCAGCAGCCCGGCTGCTGGGGCGGCTGGGTGAAAAACAACTGCTTGGGCCGATCATGACCGGGTCGACCATCGTGTCGTTGGCCACGGCGCCCGGGCCGGTGTGGCGCCAGCTGCTGATCGACGGGGCGATCGCCGATGCGGTGCTGGTCCTCGACGGAGGATCCCTTCGCTACGTGACCCGACCTGATGGAGCGCCGAAAACTCCCCGCCGTAACTTGGGCGGCCTGGCGCTGGGCGGCTGGGACGACCGCTGCGTGAGCACCGCACTGGCCGCCGGTGACGAAGCCCAGCGGGTATTCGCCGCGGCACTCGACGATGTCCGGGTGCTACGGGCCGCGGCACTGCACGGCTTGGCCAGCCAGGCCGTGCAGATCGGGACGAGTTACGCCAGCGTGCGTCAGGCGTTCGGCCAGCCGATCGGGATGTATCAGGCCGTTGCCCATCCCTTCGCCGACGCCGTGGCGGCCCTCGACGGCGCGCAGCTGTTGGTGGACAAGGCCTGCTGGGCTCTGGACTCCGCGCACCGTGACGGCCCCGCGTTGGCCGCGATGGCGTTCGTGTTCGCCGCCCAGACGGCGTATCAGACGACCACGCACTGCCTGCACGTCCACGGCGGTTACGGCTTCATGGAGGAATACGACATCCAGCTCTATTACCGACGGGCCAAAGCGTGGGCGGCGGCATTCGCCGATCCGCACCGTGAGCTGCTCACCGTCGCGGATCGACGCTTCGGCCCCGTTTCAGCGGAGCAGGCCTAAGCCATGGACTTCACCGAACCCGCCAATTGGACCCATATCCGCCGTCAGGCCGAGGAATTCGTTGCCGACCACGTCACCCGCGACATGATCGAGACCGAGCGCCGCACCGGCGACGGGGTCAATCGCGACCTGACCAAAAAGCTCGGGGAGCGCGGATGGGTCGCGTCGGGCTGGCCGGTCGCCGAAGGCGGCGCCGGGCTCGACCAGTTCGAGGCGGCCGTGCTGTTGAACACCTTGCGTAAAGGCGGGGTCCCGACCGCCGGGCCGGGCACCACCATGCTGCCGGCCAACGCCATCAGGGCCGTCGGCTCCGACGAATTGAAAGCGCGGATACTGCCCGGGGTGGCCGCGGGTGAAACGCTGATCTGCCTCGGCTACACCGAACCCGCTGGGGGCTCCGACGTGTTCGCCTGCGCGACACGCTCGGAGCGCGACGGCGACGACTGGATCGTCAACGGCCAGAAGATCTTCACCACCTTCGCCCACCGGGCTGACTACTGCTTCCTGCTGACCCGTTCGCAACCGGGGTCGGCGGGCACCCGCGGTCTGACGATGCTGCTCGTGCCGCTCGATTCGCCCGGCATCGACATCCAGGCGGTCCACACCATGGGCCACGAGCGCACCAACATCGTGTTCTACAACGATGTGCGCGTCGCCGACACGAACCGGGTGGGTGAAGCCCATCAGGGCTTCGCCGTCATGCGGGCAGCGCTGGAGGCCGAGCAGAACGTCGCGCCGGGCTCGAGGACGGGGTGGATCGCCGCCGACGCCGCGCAGTACGCCCGCGGGCACTGCGGAGCCGACGGGACGGAACTGATCAACGACCCTCTGGTGCGGCAGCGACTGGCACAAATGGCGATCGAAGCCGAGGTGGCTGACCTGCTCGATCTGCGGGTGGCCTTCCTGGACGCCGAAGGTGACAAACCCGGGCCGGTGTCGGCGCTGTTCGGGCCGGAAAGCTATGTGCGCGCCTCGGCTGCCGCGATCGACATCGCCGGAACCCGCGGAATGCTCGACTGGACCGACCAGGAGAGCGCGCTCGACGGCAGTCTGGACACGCACTACCGCAGCGCCGTCGCCACGACGATCTACGGCGGATCGAGTGAGGTGCTGCGCAGCCTCATCGTCGAGAACCGCCTGGGCCTACCCCGCAGTCGTCCCCGACGGTGATCACCACGGCTGCCCCCTGGTAGCAACGCCCTTAGAGGAAGTCACTGCCGCCGTCGACATTGAGGTGCGCGCCAGTCATAAAGCCATTACTGCGCGACGCACAGAAAGCGATCACCGCCGCGACTTCGTGCGCCGTGCCGAGTCGGCCCAGGTCCACCGACATGCCATGGCCGCGTTCCAGTAACCGAAAGGCCGCGACGGGGTCGTCCATCTCGATCCCGGCGGCAGCCAACGCGGGTCGCGCCCAATCGGTAAGGATCGGACCCGGAGCGACTGCGTTCACCAGGATGCCGTCGGGCGCCAGTGCACGCGCGAGGTTCTTCGTCACGCTGAGCAGCGCACTCTTCGCCGCCGTATAACTCACCAATGCCGGTGCCTGGTGCTGGACCGACATCGCTGTCACGTTGACTACCCGTGCCCAAGGGGCTGCACGCAGGAGGCGCAACGCTGACCGCACGCATCGCACCGCCGACATCACCCCCTGGTCGAACGCTTCCGACCACCCCGCGTCGTCGAGGTCCTCCAAGCGACCCGCGCCGACCGGCCCGGCGGCATTGATCAACACATTGAGGGCACCCCACCGCGTTTCGACGTCGTCGAAGGCGGCGTCGACATCGGCAGCCGAGGCCAGATCCGCGCGCAGTTGCATCACCTCGGGACTGCCGGCGGCCGTCAGAGCGTCGGCCGTTTCTCGCAGCCGGGCCTGGTCTCTGCCGATCAGAGCGACCCGGCAGCCCTCGCCGGCCAAGCACAACGATGTCGCCAGTCCGATACCGCGGGTGCCGCCCGCGACCACCGCGGTGGCATCGGCGAATCCGAGATCCATGCGGGCCGCCGGTTACTTCGGCGCGAATCGCTGACCTGCGTCGAGGCGGATCGCGGAACCGTTGAGCATCTGGTTCCCGACAATGGCCAGGGCAAGCGCGGCGTACTCGTCGGGTTGACCCATCCGGCGGGGAAATGCTGCATCGCGAGTGAGACCCGCGGCCATGTCTTCGGGAATCCGCGACGTGGCCCCGGTGGCGAACAGGCTCGGTGCGATCGCCGAAACCCGGATGCCCAGGCTGCCCAGGTCACGCGCCATCGTCAGTGCCATGCCGGCGATCCCGGCCTTGGCCGCGGTGTAGGCGACCTGGCCGATCTGGCCTTCGAACGCCGCGATCGACGCGGTGTTCACAATCACGCCGCGCTCGCCGTCCTCGGGTTCGTTTTGACTCATGTGCCAGGCCTGCCAGCGGTTCAGATTGAAGGTGCCGATCAGGTTGAGCTCGACCACGGACCGGAAGGCATCCAGCGAGTGCGGGCCGGTCTTGCCCAGGGTGCGCGCTGATATGCCACCCCCGGCGG
>JAOPWF010000597.1 GCA_025965815.1 Mycobacterium sp. | reverse complement strand
GATGCGGCGACACCTCGCAGCACGGAGGTGCTGACTCTGACGCTAGGTCGGTGTGGGCACAAAACGCCCGGCCGTACCCGGACCTGGCACACCGTGCACAGACGTTGGGCACACACGAGGCACCGGCCTCGTGCGCCGCCACGGTCAGTGAGGTGCGCGGCGGTTGATTTCACGCCATTCGCGCGGTGACATGCCGAACGTGGCTCGGAACATCCGCGTGAAACTGGAGGCGTCGGTGAACCCCCGCCGGCGGGCCACCGCGAAGATGGGATCACCGTAGCTTGCCGATGCCAGGTCTTTGCGGCATTCCTCGAGTCGCCGCGCGCGGATCCAGTCGCCGAGCGAAATGCCCTCGGCGGCCAGGATTCGGTACAGCTGGCGCACCGATATGTGGTGCTCGGCGGCGATGCGGCCCGCGCTGAGGTCGGGTTCACGCAGATGGGTGCGGACGTACTCCATGATCCGCACGACCAGCGTGGCGTGCAGCGACTCCTTACCCAACTCGGCGGCGTCCAGATGGGTGGTGATCACCGCCCGGAGTAGTTCAATGCTGGGTTGGCTGACCACGTCGCCGCCCGGCCGATCGAACAGTCCTGGCCGCAGCGCCAGCCGGTGGAAATAGGTGGCGGCCAGATCGGCGATCGGATGGCCCGGACTCAAGCTGACCGCACAGACCTGCCGGATGACATCGGCCGGCAACGCCAATCGGTCCAGTGGTATCCGGAACTTGTGCTGGCGGATCCCGTCGACATCAGAAATGAGCCATGGTGATGTTGAGTCGTAGATGACCAGATCACCACGGCGCAGGATGGCTTCCCGCCCGTGCTGGACCACCACACAGGATCCCGTCATTTGCAAACCCATGAAGATGCTCGGTGTGAAGTCGTCGTGGGTCTGCGCCGCGGTGCGGTGCACCGTCACCGCATTCGAGGTCGAGGTCCATACCGTGAGCTCGGCCAAGTCAGTGATCGCTATATGCGCCGCCGCCGGACCGCGATCAGCGGCAAAATCGATCTCGACCGGCACCAAATGCTCTGCGACCGCCGCACGCACGGCCTCAGCGCGATCGGCTTTCGGGACCTGCCCCGTGTCGAAGACGGCGGTCACCAGCGCGCCATAACGCTGCTACATGACTTGGTACCTGAGCCGGGAAGGCCGACGAACATCACCCTCGGCACCGCCTGCCTCCGCCGTGGATTGATCGCTTCAGAATCCAGACTGAACCGATTGATCCGGACTGTCAATCCGTGGGAGAAGCAGAAGCGCCGCCAGCACTTGATGGCTAACACCCTTATCGCCGGAATACCATCGAAAGGTTTGCGGCACTGGGGGACTAGCAACAACTGCGGCGACAAGCCCAGCAGGGCACGCGGTCGGACTGGGCAAGATCTCCACTGAAGCAGCCACTGAAGTGTTCAGTGAAATACTGAAGTCCTCAGTGACGTCTCACAAGCCGGCACACCTGATGCAGGGGCTGTGTCAGGTGTGCCGATGACAAACACCAACTGTTGACGCCAGACGGTGATGTCTAACGTCGGCCTAGCTCTGATCGATCTGCTACCGATGCAGGTGGCACCAGCCCAGACCTTCGAGGGTAAGTCCCCCAGTCACGTTCGGGGCATAGGCTCAGCACGCCGCGGCAGGTGGTGTTCCAATGCGCGTCATTACTAACTGTCCAGCCCGAAATGGCGTCATGCTGGCAGCCGCGGACAGGTAGCCGCACAACACCGGGGGCGCGTCGACTGGCGCCTCACGGCGATCTGTCGTCGATCAGCACCATTGCACATCGACCACTGATCCCTGGTACAACACGTGCACCCTGCATGGGTCCAGCGGATAGACGGACTGGTTTGCCGCGACTGAACTTACGGCGTCTTGGACCGGACCGACGGCGGACGGCACCGCCACGGCCGGGGCAGCGACCCCAACGGTCGCCGCGGCCAAAGCGGTGGCTGCGGACAGGGCAAACGTTAGCTTCTTCATTTCCACTCCTTTTCGTGACCTGCGGGACGAAGCACCTGGTTGTTGCCTCTGATTGCTCAGGAACGTCGAACCCGGACTGTCCCTTCGAACAACGGATGCCTGGGGTCATCTAATTCCCAATACATGAACGATCTCTGTCCTAAATATGATCTATCAACGACATATGATCAGATCTCTTGCGTTATTCTTCTTGTATGGACGATCCCTTCGATCGACGAGCTTCCCGTCGCTCACGAGTAGCGCCGCCGCGGGCTATCTGGACCCATGCTGGAGCTGATCGCCCGGCGCATCCACACCGAGGCGGAGTCCCTGCCTTTTGCATAGGCCTCGGTCCTCCAATTGGTGAGATGGGTGCTGGTG
Organism: Mycobacterium sp.; assembly: GCA_025965815.1. GTDB lineage: Bacteria > Actinomycetota > Actinomycetes > Mycobacteriales > Mycobacteriaceae > Mycobacterium. Next base: position 2,672 of record JAOPWF010000597.1, on the reverse strand, counting down.
AGAATTGCGCGACAGTCGGTTTCGGGTGGGACGCGAACTACGCTAGCTCGCAATGCATTGGTCCTGTGCCCAGCAGTGCGGCGAACGGCACCGGTAGCACGACCGGGCCGCCGGCGACGCCAGCGCCCGGGGCCCCGCCCTGATGATCGCCGACCCCTCATGTCCTCCATAGATGGTTAGTAACAAACTGACTATATATATCGAGCGAATTCATAGAGAGCGCAAGTGATATGTGTTGAGCCAATAGTTAGGTTACCTTGAGGTACACTTAATCAATGGACGAGGATCTTTCGATTGAGCAGCTCCCGATCGTTCTCCAGCAGCCTCGAGGGCAGACGGGGCCTTTGCTGGAGCTGATCGCCCGGCGCATCCGTGCCGAGGCGGAATCCGAGATCGAGACCTTCAACCTGCGCCCACGCCACGTCGTCGCATTAACGCTTCTCCAGTTGGTGGGCCCACAGAGTCAATCCGATCTGGCCGAAGCGTTGCGGGTCGACGCCACCAACCTGGTGAGCCTGCTCAATGACCTTGAAGCCATCGACCTCATCGAGCGCCGGCGCTCTCCACAAGACCGGCGCCGTCATACGGTCAGCCTCACGCCCACCGGAACTCGCCGAGTCGCCGAGCTGGAACGTGCGCTCGCTGGCGCAGAACAGCGAGTGCTCGCGGTCCTCGACGCCGGCCAGCAAGCCACGCTGCGCGCACTTCTGGAGCAAATCGCCGCCAACCGCGCCGAGTGCAGCGAACCGCACGCACTCCACCACGACCGCCAGCGCACCGATTCTTAGGTCGACCGGCAAAAGGCACAACGGCGGGAAACCCTGATTGGGAGGCGATCGAATGGATCGAGGTACGCTCAATGCCCTTGCCCTGACCGGGACAGAGGGCCTGGAATGCCCAATGCGTCAGCCGACGGTGGTTGACTCAGCGCCGGCGTGTCCGTCGCAAAGGTTGCGAGTCAGCTGCGTATCGGTTTGAGCGCGCCCGCCCACGCCTCCAGTTGGTCGAACAAGACGGCGGCGGCATCCTCGTGCAGCGCGGCGGGACGAAAAATGGAGAAGTTCTCATAGTCAGTGAACATGGAGAAGGACAGCTGCTGGCGCGCGTGAACCATCTGCAGCTCGCTGCACACCGCATGCAGATGCTCGATCGCTCGGGCAACATCCGCGGTTCCTACGAATCAGCTAGGTGGTTCCTGGCCCAGAGGTGTGTTCTGGCCATCCCGCGACGACGGGATTGCTGAGATATCCGACCCCGGTCACTCCGACGGTGACCGTGTCGCCGGGGTGGAGGAACTCTTGAGGTGTGCGACCGACACCGGTACCCCCTGCGGTGCCGGTGCTCATCAGGTCACCCGGCTGCAGTGTGACGGTGCGAGTCAGGAACTCCAGAAGCGTTGGAATCGAATAGATCATGGTGTCGGTTGTCGTGCGCTGTTTGTACACCCCGTTGACCCGAGTACTGATCTCGAGAGGTGTCGTGTTGACCTCGGGTACTTCGTCGGCGGTCACGATGTGCGGACCGAGGGGGCAGAAGGTGTCGGGGCATTTGCACAGCGTGATCTGCAACGGTTCGCGCTCCAGCACGTCGCGTGCGCTGACGTCGTTGATCATCGTGTAGCCGAAGATGTATTCGTGCGCGCGCTCGGCGGGCACCCGATATGCGGGCTTGCTGATGATGACGCACAATTCGGCTTCCCAGTCGGTGTGCGTCTCGGGGGTGGGGATCCTGATCGGATCATCGGGGCCGATGACCGCCGAGCGCAGTTTGGAAAAGAACACCGGCTCGGTGGGATGTAGGCCAGTTTCGGCGAGATGGTCGGCGTAGTTACCGCCGGCAAACAGCAGTGTGGATGTCGGCGCGATCGGCGCCCTAAACCGCCTCGGATGCACCACGTGGCTTGGGGCTTCACTTGCCTGGCGCAACCGATCCAGCTCGCGCGGGCCGGCTTCGATCAGCGCCGCGAGGTCGGTGTGGCCGGTGGGCAGCACGCCGTCGTCGAGGCGGACACCAATTGCCGGGCGACCGGCCTCGTCGTCGTAGACAACGATCTTCATCGCAGACTGCCCTTCGCTGCCTCTAACAGGGGAGCGTGTTGGAGACTGTCGCGCCAGCTGATCATCTGCGTCAGTTCGGTGAAGTCGTAGCCGTGGTCGGTGGGCTCCATCCCGGTGGTGAAGATGGTGGCGCCGGCGGCGAGATATTGTTCGGCGCTTTGGGGCCCCGCCCAGGTGACTGACCGCTCGATCGTCGATCCGTCGCGTCCCGCTTCGGCTGCCAGGGTGTTCACGAGTTCGCTCTTGCGGCGGAATTCGTCGATTTCGAGGAAGGTGTGCCAAATGTCGGCGTAGCGGGCGACCGCGGGGATGGTTCGCCGTTCGCCGGAGCCGCCGATCAGGATCGGAATGGGCCGCACTGGCTGCGGTATCAGTTGCGCAAGTCGTCGGCGGATACGGTCAAGTCCGGCGTCGAGTAGGTCTGCTCGGGATTTCCGGGTGCCGTAGTCGTAGCCGTAGGTGGTGTAGTCCTTTTCGTACCATCCGGCTCCGACGCCGAGGATGAGGCGGCCGCCGCTGATGTGGTCGACGGTGCGTGCCATGTCGGCCAGGAGGTCGGGGTTGCGGTAGCCGATCCCGCTGACGAGCAGGCCAATGTCGACTCTGCTGGTGATC
>JAOPWF010000801.1 GCA_025965815.1 Mycobacterium sp. | reverse complement strand
CGCCTCCTATGTGTCACCCGAAACCATCGAGCGGAGTGGCATATAGGCGATATCGCGGCAAAATGTCTTGACGAAGGACGAATCGCCGCAGACGAAGCAGCTGGCCGGTTGGAACTCAGCGCCCGTCGAAAAGATGTGGAGGACAAGGCATTACCTGACATAGAAGCGAACTTGCTCCGATTGGCAGCCCAGATAGGGGAAGCGCCCGTTGGGGACTACGCAGAGCACATATTTGGGGACCATTGGGGTGAGGTGGGCGAGACAGTCGTACGAAGGGCAATCAAGTCTCTGAAAAGGCGGGGCCTCACACCCTCGACGGGAATCGGTCCAAAGATCGAGAACCTCACGATCGCGCCAAACCCCGGTCAGCCCGTTTGAGGCATTTCATCCCACAGTTGACCATCTAACTCACGGCCGAGCGCCTTCGGCGTACGTCCACCCCACTGCTTAAAGAAGAACGGGGTACCCGCCTCACCGCATCGATCGCGAATGTCGCGAGCCCACCCAATCTCCATTGGGCGGCAGTTCGGCCCGGACTCACCGCCCGCGATCACCCAATGGATGCCATCTAGCCTCAAGCCGCCAAGCGGGCCGACAAGTGGCTCGCAGGACAGGAACCGCACCGCCGCTGGCACGGCACGGAGATGATCGATGCGAGGTAGTGCGTTTACCCTCTCGACCGAGACCCCCATCCACACGTTGGATGGCCAAACGAGTTGGTCAGCGATGCGCCTCAGTCGAAGGCTCCGCTTAGTCAGAACCTGGTAAGTGTGCTGCGGCGTGCCGGCCATCACGTCGAAGACGTCGCGGATGAAACTCACTGGCACTCGAGCGTGGAAGAGGTCACTCATCGAATTAACGAACACCGTTCGAGGTTGGCGCCAGCGATAGGGCTCCTCCAGCGTGGCCGGATGGAGTGTTACTCCGAAGCCTGGACCCGAGGTGCGAGGATCGCCGTCGACTTGATACTTGGCCGATCCCATCGCCTTAAGCCGCTTGGCAAGTGCCATCGCATAGCAGTTGTCGCAGCCCGAAGAGATGCGGTCGCATCCAGTCACAGGGTTCCATGTGACCTCAGTCCATTCGATAGCTGAGCGGCTTGCCACTACATCTCCTCGTTTCCGTTGAACTGATCTGAACTATCCGTCATTCGAGGCGCAGATGTGCCCGAAAGGACTTCATCCGGCACGCAACTCGAACACCACCTGGCACCGCCCGCGGTTCCTGGAGCGTGCCGACGTCGCTCACCGCACCGACTCCAGGATGTCGTACACAGGCTCGGTGCTCGCGGCGAGGTCGAACGCCATCAGCGCCGACACTGCGAGGTCGATGCGGCGCTTTGAGTATTTGCCGTCTTTAGTGATCCGCACGCCACGTGAATCCTGTTTGAGGACAGCGTTACCGATGTGCCGCGCCAACCTCGGGTCCCCGGATTGAGTGAGGCCGTCACCAACCACAGCTTCAAAGAAGCGTTGCGTTGCCGGCGTCATCCGCGAGGGTGATTGCGGAAACTCTGCGACCGGGAATCCTTCACCTTCCAAGATCTGCAGTGCAGACGGACAGATGCGACTCAGCGCAGAGCAGGTAATCCAATCCCCGTCAGCGGCTCCCACTCAGTGGCGACATCGATTCGGCTGCTGTATTCGACTATGTCGCCCCACCGCCGAATCCGGTGGTCGTAAAACCGCAGCCCGGAATCTTCGCTGCCATGCTCACCGTCGTCGACCGTGGCATACCACGAACCGGCCCCCGCGTGGACCGCAGCGTTCCACCCCGCGCCGTCTTCAAGCATGAAGCGAACGATCGTCAGGTCACGCTTGAGGAGCGCTGGAGCGGGCGCCCAGTCCACCGCAAGAGCGAACGTATTGCCTCTCGCGACAAGGTCGGGCCACGTTTCAACCTAGTTGATGCGATTCCAGGCGAATTCGTGGATCGACTCATCCTCACGCGCCGCGCTGCGCGAGGAGGTGTGCCACACGTCGCCCCTGCGGACCGCGACGTAGGTGTAGTGAGTCCCGGATCGGAACCGTACTACCGACGCATCTTCAAGCGGTTCCACGCTGTCGGATGCTATCGCTCGGTCGCACGGCTGCTAGGCCGCCGCCGATTGGGGTCAGCAGGGCTCAGGGGTGGTCTCGCGGTCGCGAGTGATGTTCACCTCGCTACCGGGACCAGGAGTGTCGGCCTTCAGCCAGAAGGTCTTCACGCTGATCTGGACGTAGTCCCCCGCGGCGTTCTCCCAGTTCCAGCTGGTAATCGGGGCGGGATCGAACTTGTTCTGCGTGACGTCCACAGGGCAGGCGGGCAGGCCCGCATAAGGGCCGGTCGGCAGCTGGGGCCGGATGTAGTCCACCGCCGCTGCGGGGTCGAGCGGGACGTGCCAAATCTCGATTCCGGGAACCGTCCCGGCATCTTTACCGACAGCCGTCGTCCCGGCGGGCAGCGTCACGTTCATCACCTGCGAATGCACCGGAGCCGAGGAGGGTGCCCCCTCGTAGGGGGGTGTCGCCACGGGAGGCGAGGTGCTCTGCGGGGGTGTGACCGCAGCCCGATGCAATGGGTCGTGCGCAGGGCACAAATTCTCCACCGCTGCCACGCCCACCGCCTGGGCCACCTGACCCGAGAGATCAAGCTGCCTCATCACATTCGCCGACGCACTGATCACGTTGGTCTCTGTGCCCGTGTCCAGCAATGAGCACACCTGGTTGCCCGCCTGGAGCAACTCGTCCCGGTCACCCATCGGGTAGCCGTCGCGTTTCGCCCACTTCGTCAACTCAGCGATGTAGGCGTCATCTTTTGCCTCATCATTCAAACTGGGCGTCGTTGTGGCCGGTGTGCTGGTGGCCGTCTGCGTTCCGCCGGCGCATCCTGTCGCGCCAAACACGATCGCCAGGACCGCACCGGCGACCAGCGCAGTCCTGTCAGCCCTACCCACCGCCCCGCGGGCAGCCGGGAGTGTCGAAGCTTTCATGTAACGCGTCTCCCCTCCGGCAGTCTCACACAGCGGGCCGGGGAGGTCGTCACGATCGCGGAACACGACCTGTGCCCCACAGCCTGTCCCATCACACCGGGGGTAGGCGGGCTTACTGTGCCCGCGCACGCCCAGGACGCTGGTCGGAAATACGGGCCAAAGCACGACTCACTCCCGACCGTGATAGCCCGACCTCGTTACCAATACGTTCCAGCGGCCAACGCCGCACATGACGCAAATGCCAGATCAGCCGATCACGCTGCGCGGCGGACATCTCCCCGGCCATCACCGACGCCCCGCCGCCTCAAGCTGCGCCATGTCCAAGCGCTCGGCGATCGCGCGGGACGGCGTCCCGGCACGGCGCAGCCTGGCAACCTCGGCATCGCGCTGGTTCATCTGCTCCTGCGGGATTCTGCGGCGGTCATTCGGGTCTGTTGCGAAATGCATTGTAGTACACTAACTTTCATGGCTATGTATATGGTTACTGGGGCTCGAGCAAACGCGTATTCGCGCGCATTTTAACTTGTATTCTACTTCTGCAACGCTCTGACCAGCGGTTATACGGGAGAAGTTTGCTGCGCGGAGAAAAATCGGGGTCCCCGTATTCAGGGCCGAGGCGAACCGGCTCCGGAAGTGCGCAGGGTTTGGCGTCATAGACTTTGCACGTGCTCCCCATCACTGGTCACGGGCTATTATGCGATTTGCTGTAGTTGGTGGCGTCCACCACTATTCGGGCACATGCCAGACGAAAAACCTTGCCGCACAGTGTATCTCGTGCCGCGTTGTTGTTCACAATCTTTTCGTCGTCTCAGGTGCCGGGCGCCCTCAGCTGGATATAGACCGCGAGATTTTGAACACAAGGCAACACCGGCGCGCTATCCGGGATCGACTGCCGCAGATGACGCAACATCGTTACCACAGTCTCGTCGTTCACTCCTCGCTCAGCGAGTATCTGCGCGGCATTCTTCGCTTCGGCATCGAGCTTCTCCGGGTCCTCCTGGCAAGCGGGCGCAACGGCGTCCAGCGCCGCCTGCTCGTCAGCAGGACGAGATGGCGCGGCAGCACTCTGGTCGACGCTTGGACCGCTGTTGCCAGTGCATCCACCCAGCAACGCAACGCCGACCGCTACAACCGTCGTCAATCGCTTCAATGGACCAACACGTAGTTATCGGCCTCCTGCTCATGAGCGGATTGTCCAGACGCAGAAGCGCAGGGGCACCATTGGGCCACGCCGCCGTGGCGGGAGCAGGTGCCACTATGACTCAAACTGTGCGAGTCGGAGCCGTCGCCACATATGGCGGTGACGCCCGAGTTGGAGCTGTCGGGGGATTCAACGCAAGTTTGGTGAGCGCTCGACCAGTATTCGCCGGGGCCACATTCGTCGGCCCTAGCTGTCGGCGCTGGAGCGGCCACGATGAAGATTGCGCCGCCGACAGTGGTGATCAGAGCGATGATGCAGCGCATCAAGTCCATATCCCTTCGTGGCGCCAGAGAACCGTGAGCAAACGTTATCGCCGACGTCGACGGTCGGGTGGGCAAATCGGTGAAGCTGTGTGGGAGCTGCGATTAGATCGGCGGTGACACGTCCGCCCGGCAAACTCGCATCAGTCGTCCTGGTCGTTCACCAGCCCGCCGATTCCTGCCATGAACCCGTCGTCATCGCGGCTGAGGCTGCTGTCTGCGTCCGGTGCCTGCGGGCCGTACCCGGTGTGACTTCAGGCTCTCGTCACACAGGTCCACCCTCACGATGGTCAGGTCGTCCCGGGTGTCCACGCGTGTCAGCGTAAGGCCCCGCGGCACAGCAAATTCGCTAGCGCGCATAACGCCAGGTGACGCTTTTACTCCGCAAATGACACGGAATCAAGCGGAATCGTCCGACCCGAACCGGCATGCATGCCCATCCAAAACACACTGCCACCGCGGCGTTGGTCCGCAGTGTGGAACCAACCGCAACCGTCCAGACGAACTGTCTCTTAATCAGCGGGTCCGGGGTTCGAAACCCTGACGGCGCACCAGACTAAAATTGCAGTTAGAGCGGTGTTTTCGCGAGACGGATCGGGCCGCCAGACAGACCGATCTTTCTCGTTTCAGCGCCGAAAGTCCTCCACTGATCCTCCACGCTGCGGGAGATGCGCCGCGACAGCAAACGGCGCGCCAGGCCAATTCTGTCGGCATGGCTGCCTACGATTCCGCATGAGGTTGGGGCACAGGGTTGCGCAGTGGTGGCCGACCGGCATCTTGGCCGCTGTGGGAGTCGTGGCTGCCGTTGGACATGACCGGCAGGCTCGAACCGACCTACCGATGGCTGCACAACCACATGTCGCCGAAAGGTTGGTCAGCGCTGGCGGCTTGGGTTGCCGTCGCGGTCGGACTCGTGACCGTCATCGTCGCTGGCCGAATGTTGTTCCTGCCAGTTCCGTCGCGATCGTGGGTAGCGAGCGGTCACCAACGCCGATGTCTTCTCCGCACATGAACGGAGTGACGACGTGGTAGACGTCTGGGTGAGATCGCGCCAGACGGTCGTCCCCTGTCTTGCGACTGTGCCCGACCAACTTATGAAGACTTTGAACTTATTGCTGGGCGTTGCTTTGCCAGGTGGGATGATCGGTCACTTCATCACGCTAACATCTGCGATTTGAACAAGTGCGCGTGGGCGCGGCCCGTAACCGGTCCCTCCGTCAGCCGCGATCGTTTTTGCGCCACGACTTCTTCAACCCCGGGCTGCCGATAAGACCCGATTCCGTCAACCGGCTTCCGCGAAGAAGCACCGGGACCGGCACGAATCTCGCTGCAGGACAGGGTCGTTGTCGATACCAGCCACTAAGTCGTACTCAGGCGACCGCCACACTGCCAGGAGCAGGCGGATGCCGTGACCAGGCGCGATAGCTATCGAACTGTCGTGTAGGCGGCGTGGTTGAGGCAGCAACCGTCGTCACCGTTGTCGTCAAAACTGTCGTCACCCACCGATCAGAAACGGCGCCACTCCTGTGCCGTTCCCCACGCCGGCGCGCCTGTCCTGTCGATCGGTTGCGTCAAGGGCGGCGAAGCCATGACGTAGTTGTCGGACAGGCCGCCATGGCTGGCATCATTTGTCTAATGGCAAAGCCTTCCGACCATGCTGATCTGCTGGTCGTCCGTCCAACGGAGGTTGGCCGCAACTTACTCGTCGTTAACCCTGTAGCGCTCGAACAGATCACGTGCACCACGCCGCTCACGCCTGGGCCGCTTCCTCACCAGGCCATCGAAAGAGTTCGTGACGAGATGCGCTCGATAGACACGACAACACCCATCGAGCGACACCCGCTTGTGGATCGCGTCGGCACTATGTCCCTAGTGATCCGAGACGGCCTTCAGCGCTACATCTCCGATGCGGACCCGGGACCGGATCACATATACGTCCTTGACTTTCAGGGACCGGGGCAATGGCAGTACATAATGTCGGTCACTCTCTCGATCCGCTCTTCCGAATCACGGAACATATCCGCGCCGCCGAGGTCCATGGATGGGTATTGGTAGATGGCTGGATTTCGCCGGGCGTGACGAATGCGCAACCGTTGGAGGCCGCCACGCTGAACGTCGCGGGTATTTTCCACCAAGGTCTTCATTATCGAGAACGCTTCTACACCATGCGCTTTAAGGACGGATTAAAGATCGCGCGTGTGATGTTTGAGGTCCACGTCAACGACGCGGGCGATTAACACTCGTGGGGCGGGCGGGGCTCGAACCCCGCGACCAACGGATTACCAAACTGTGGGTCCGAGCGCTCCGCTTGTTGCTCGTTTTCGACTGCAAGACAACGAGTTTGACTGTCTCGCATCCCCGACGAGATCCGGGCGATTCTGGACGATTCTCGGTCATCGGCGGTGAATAAACGGTCACCGCAATAGAGCGTTTTGTGCGCCCAACTGGCGGGCGCCGCGGGCACCTGGCGTGCTGGGGGCAGCACCAGATGACTGCTGCCAGGTATGCGCAGATTCCAGCTAGTGGGCGACAGTAGGTGGGTGGCAGCGGTGACGACAAATGTTCGCTGGGGCGCAATTCTGGAATGAGCACAGATTGTGCTGAGGAAAGTGTGTCAACATGCGAATCCGAAACTACATCACACCGCTGTTGGTGGCGGCCACTGCCGCGGTAGCGATCGCCAGCGCGCCGACGGCTGCCGCGGCAAATCAGGTCTGCAACGGGAGCGGCTCGGGCGTCATCTGCCAGTCGCCCGGCAATGTTCAGATCAACAACTCCCCTCCCAATACTGGTTATTACGGCGACTACCCCTACTACCTTGGGGACTACGGCGGCTACGACCACAGCGGCAGCTACGGCAGCGGCGGTCATAGCGGTGGCGGCTTCGGCAGCGGCGGTCATAGCGGCGGCGGCGGCGGCGGTGGCGGCGGTCACAGCGGGGGTGGCGGCGGCGGTGGCGGACACCGGTAGCGGTCAATGACCAACGCGGACACGCTTTCTCCGATGGTGGTTGATGGCCAAGCAAGCATGTCCGTGTCTCCGTTACCGCGCGGCACGCGGCACCCTTGCGGGCATTACAGCGACGGCACAACACGCGAACTTCGCATTGCCGTATCGACAGACCCGTTGTTTTTCGCTGCTACGCCTTGGGCGTGTGGCAGCGGTCAAATCCCTTGTGCTGCCACAGATATCAAAGAGGCTTTGAAGCTTGCGGGGGCGATAGTTGCTGCCAGCGGTAGTCGTATCCGCGTTGCAGATGGACCGGCTCGACGTACCCGGCGACGTGCTCGATTCGGGTGGCTGGACGTCGGTGATCAGTCCCCACTCGAATCGGGTGCGCAGCCGGTCCTCGAGTGTGGCCAGCTGCTTGGCTCGCATGGCAGTTTAGGCGCCCGCGAAGGTTTCCCAGTCCTCGCAACGCAAGTTGTTGGCGTGCTCCCCCACACGACAGGCACGGGCGCGGGCGGCAGGGAGGTTTTCGAAGGTCAGCGAGCGCTGACGGCCATCGTGGCGCACGCGGAAGGCGTCCCCAGCGCGGTTCTGCTGGGCGTGGATGCTTGCCACAATCCCTGACGTTACGTCGTTCCCGACGCTACTTTGGAAAGTAGCCCTGAGCTGGTCTTTTGTGGTGGGCCTAATGGGAGAACTCTCGAACCCGCAAACGGTCATACGCCTTCGACGTTTACGTTCAACGGTCACTGGTTCGCACGACGAAAGGTAGCCCTCGAACACTTTTGTTCAAACACCGCGATCGGGTGGAGTACGCACGACCCGAAAGATGAGATGACAACCCGAGCCGCGGCCCCGGCTGTGCTTCAGCGGATCACCG
>JAOPWF010000789.1 GCA_025965815.1 Mycobacterium sp. | reverse complement strand
GGTTCAAGAAGGACAGGTCCATGACCTACGCGGCCTCAGGTGTCGGAGTGGCTGCCGCCTTCTCCGCCGCCAGTAGCTACCTGCGGCGCAGTGCGGCTGCACCCGTCGGCGAGGCAGTCGCGGGCTTTTCCGACGAGGACCGCCTCGCCGCCCAGGGCGACACAACCCGATAAGGAGGTCTATCCGTGACAGCGGAAGCGAGTATGCGGCACACCTCCGGCGACGGTCCGGTGGTGGACACGAGATACGGCCCGGTCCGCGGCGTCGATGACGGACGGGTCAAGGTCTGGAAGGGAATCCGGTACGCGGCGCCGCCGGTCGGCGACCTGCGCTGGCGCGCGCCAGAGCCTCCGCAGCCGTGGACAGACCCGGCCGACGCGACCGCCTTCGGGCCCGTCAGCCCGCAACCGCAGAGCCCGATCCCGATGGGGCTGGGCACGCGGTCGGACGAGGACTGCCTGTTCCTGAACGTGTGGGCATCGTCGGAGGTGTCGGCGGGCAGCGGATCGGAGGGGCCCAGACCGGTCATGGTGTGGGTCCACGGCGGCGCCTACATCTTCGGCTCCGGAAGTCAGCCGCTGTATGACGGCCGTGCGCTGGCGGCCGGCGGTGATGTCATCGTGGTGACGCTCAACTACCGTCTCGGCGCTCTCGGCTTTCTGGATCTGACGTCGTACAACACCGATGAGCAGCGCTTCGACTCCAACCTCGCGCTGCGCGATGTGCTGCTGGCCCTCGAGTGGGTACGCAACAACATCGGCGCGTTCGGCGGCGACCCCGGTCGCGTGACGCTGTTCGGCGAGTCCGCCGGCGGCGGAATCGTCACCACGCTGCTCACCGTCCCGGCGGCCGAAGGTCTGTTCGCCCAGGCTATCGCCGAAAGCTCGCCCGCCACTTCAGTTTACGACAGTGGCCGCGGCCAGGCCGTCGCCCAGCTAGTCCTTGACCAGCTGGGCGTGACAGCGGCGGACGCGCGCTCCGTGCCGGTCGACGCCCTGGTCAGCGCGGCCGCCAACGCGTTCGACCATGTCCCGACGACCACGCCTGGGACCCTCGCCTTCGCGCCGATCGTCGACGGCGAACTGTTGCCGGACTATCCGGTGACGCTCGCGCGGGAGGGCCGCTCGCACCCGGTACCGCTGATAATCGGCACCAACAAGGATGAGGCGGCGCTGTTCAGGTGGATGAAGTCGCCACTGATCCCCATCGCCCCCAAGACGATTCGGGCGATGTTCGCGGAGATCGCCGCGGAACAGCCAGGTCTGCAACTGCCGTCGGAAGCGGAGATCGGCTCGGCCTACTCCGGTATCCGGGTCAAGGCGATCGGGCTGCACGTCGCCCGCGATGTGGGGTTCCGAATGCCGACGATATGGCTGGCCGAGGGGCACAGCGCCGTGGCGCCCGTCTACTTGTACCGGTTCGACTGGACCACACCGATGCTCAGGCTGTTGCGGTTAGGCGCAGCACACGCGACCGAATTGCCCTACGTATGGGGCAATCTGGTGATGGGCCCGAAGGACATCACCTTCAAGCTCGGCGGCCTCAAGTCCGGGCGGGCGGTATCCGAGCGGATGCTGGCCCGGTGGGCCAACTTCGCGGTCGAGGGCCGGCCCGACGGATTGCCGGGTCAGCCCGAATGGCGGCCGTATGACGCGGCGGACCGAGCGACCCTGGTGATCGACAAACAGGACAGCGTGGTCGACGACCTGGACCGAGGCATCCGCGCGGCATGGGGTGACGAGGTTCTCAGCTTCCGCTGAATGCCGTTCCACCGGGTCAGCCGGCTGGGTGTGGGAGCATCTGCGGGTGGAGCCTCAAGATCCCGAGGAGCCTATCGCTGAACTCGAGCGCCAACTCAGCGAAGCGAAGGTCGCGGCCTCGCGCCGGCAATCGCGGGCGGGCGGTGGATTCGCTGAGGCAGCCTGGCTGAATCACGTTGCGTCTCAGCCGGGTTCGTCAGTGCCATCATATGGAGGGCAGCTCTCTGCTGCACCGCGGAAGGTTCCGCTGCTGGTATGTATTTGCGCTCTTCATGGTCGCGATTCCGCCGATCATCGTGTGGATCATGCTGCCCGCGGCACTCCTGCCGGTGGCGATTCTCGCCCTGCTCGGGGTCTACGGTTTCCAGTTCCGCGGCGCAAGGACCCGGATGGCATTGCTCAAGTGGGGCCAGGTTGCGACTGTCACCCGGGCCGAGATCATGTCGCAGGCACCGTATTACGGTGGCACCATCTACTCAAACGTCGTTCTGTCGGTGGCTCGCGGGTGGGCGGTGACGCGGCCGGTGTGGAGCGGCCCGAAGACGAAGACCCGGATTCGGGTACATGCTCGACGGCTACCAGGGCGACCTCGTCGTGGGCGGCCGCGAATACATCGATGGCGTCATCCTGGCCGATCAACGAAATCCGTCGCGCGCGTTGTGTGTCACCTCCTTCCTCTGCGACCTCAACCGTGATGACGCCGGCGACTGGGCCGGCAGGCTCCGACCGCGTCTGCAGATCGGGATGGCCTGCTGGTTGGTGATCATGGTCGCTTGGATAGCGGCGGCCGCGGTTCTGGTTCGCGGGCTCCGACGCCCCGGTCACGACGGGAGTGGCCGCGAGACCGGGCGCGAAGGTGCCAACCCGCGCTGCGCCGATCACTGCGGCCCCGGGTGAAGTAGTCACTGTCAACGGCGCCAACGAAAACAAGGCGATCGTCTGCAATGGCAACCAGGTGACGGTGAACGGCTCCGCCGAGACGGTGCACATCACCGGCCGCTGCCTCAGCCTGACCGTCTCCGGCAGCGCAAACCGAGTCGACGTACGTCGACGTCGCGGACACCATCACCGCGTCGGGCATCACCTTCCGCGCCGGCTCACCGCAGATCAACAACGGCGGAGTATCCAACATCGTCCGGCCAGGCTGACGGGCGAACCTGGCAGCCTTACTAGGTCTCGCCAGCCAGTCCGAGAGCGGACGCCGCGGGCCCGCCCGCACCGAGTCGACGCTTGTCGTCCATGGCCTCCACAATGGATTACGCCGGCACGATAATCTTGGCTGGGAGATGTCAGGAGTGGACGGTATCGGCGCCTTTCTGGATGTGTTACCCCCGCAGATGCGCGACCCGGTGTTGTTCGCCGTGCCGTTCTTCCTGTTGCTGCTGATCATCGAATGGACGGCGGCGCGCAAGCTGGAACACCTCGACGACGCGGAGGAGCGGCCGGCGGCACCGGGCCGGCCTGCCTCCGGCGGGTATCTCAAGCGGGATGCCTGGGCGAGCATCTCGATGGGTCTGGTGTCGGTCGCTACTACCGCGGGGTGGAAATTCCTCGCCCTGCTCGGCTACGCGGCGATTTACGCGTACATCGCGCCATGGCACCTGCCCGCCGACCAGTGGTACACGTGGGTCATCGCGCTCCTCGGCGTCGACCTGTTGTTCTACACCTATCACCGCATCGCACACCGGGTGCGGCTGATCTGGGCGGCACACCAGGCGCACCATTCCAGCCATTACTTCAACTTCGCAACCGCACTACGCCAGAAGTGGAACAACAGCGGCGAGATCCTGATGTGGATCCCGTTGCCGCTGTTGGGCATTCCGCCGTGGATGGTGTTCGCAAGCTTCTCGGTCAACTTGATCTACCAGTTCTGGGTGCACACCGAGCGGATCGGTACGCTCTGGCGACCCTTCGAGTTCGTGTTCAACACCCCGTCACATCACCGGGTGCACCACGGGATGGATGCGGAGTACCTCGACAAGAACTACGGCGGAATCCTCATCGTGTGGGACCGGCTGTTCGGAACATTCCAGCCGGAGATCTTCCGACCGCACTACGGGCTGACCAAGCCGGTCAATACCTTCAACATCTGGAAACTGCAGACCCGCGAATACGTCGCCATCGCGCAGGACGTTCGCCGGGCGACCCGGTTGCGTGATCGGCTCGGCTACATCTTCGGCCCGCCCGGCTGGGAAGCACCGCAGACTGCGCAGCCCGACATCCCGGCGCCGACGACAGCGGCGCGGTAGTCGGCACTCAGCCCACGCCGCGGCGAAACACCCGCGGGCGGCCCGCGATGGCGTCGCTGACCCACGCTGCTACCCGTCGCCCGGCCTCGGTGGGGTCCAGGCCCGAGCCGTCGATGATCGGCATCTGCCAGCCGTCCCGCGGTCGGTCGGTCCACCGCGACCACTGCATGGCGTCCCACCCGCCGGTCGTGATGAACTGGGGCAGGTGGTCCGGGTCCCGAGCGTGGCGGCGCAGCCAGCCCGTGAAAGCGACGTGGTGGCCCAGCAACTCCGCGGGTTCGCCCCGGGCCCGCAGCCGCCTGCGCTGTTCAGCCTCGTTGACGTCGAGCAGGCAGATCGCGATGTCCACCTGCGGCGCCGACGGTTCGGCCAGCACCCCGCCGGGTGCGACCGGATCTCCTGCCAACAGCAGGTGGCGTCCTTCGCCGGCGAGTGCCCGTGCGCGCAGCACGGCCAGTTCGACCATCCGCTGCCGCCACGCCAGATCCGGGATCGGCGGGATGGCCCCGAGGTGGCCCAACTCGACGGCGTCCACCCGCGGTGCCAACGGCGCGGCGATCGTATCGCGCACCGTCGTCTTGCCGGCTCCGCTGGCGCCCGACAAAAGTAACAGCACGCCGCCCATCATTCCGCCGGCCGCAGCTGAATTATCGCCGCGACCGCGGCACAACCCGTAGTCTCCGCGATGTGCACACAGTGTTTGATTACTCCCTCGACCAGGACCTTCTCGAACGTTCCCTGGCGACAAGCGCCTTCGGGTCGATGTGGGTGGACATCCCCAGGCCGCACTACCCGCGACTGCCCGGTGCGATCAGCTGCGATCTTCTGGTGGTGGGCGCGGGTTATGCGGGACTATGGTCCGCATTGCATGCCGCGCAGCGCAATCCGGACGCACACATCGTTCTCATCGACGCGGGACGGGTCGGATGGGCGGCGTCCGGCCGCAACGGGGGCTTCGTCGACGCGAGCCTCACACACGGTGCTGAGAACGGAATGGCCCGGTGGCCCAACGAGATTGACACCCTCAACGCGATGGGCATGGAGAACCTCGACGGAATGCAGGCTGACATCGAGCAACTCGGTCTCGACGTGGAATGGCAGCGAACCGGGATGCTCTCGGTGGCGACCGAAGCGCATCAGGTCGACTGGCTGCGCGAAGGCGCCGACGCCGGCCACGGCCGCCTGCTCGACGAGCAGCAGATCCGCGACGAGGTCGACTCGCCGACGTATCTGGCCGGCCTGTTCAGCCCAGACACCTGCGCCATCGTGCATCCGGCCAAGCTGGCGCTCGAACTGGCCCGCGCCTGCCGGGACGCGGACGTGCAGATCTTCGAGCACACGAACGCGCGATCGCTGGACTCGGACACCGGTGGCCTCAGCGTCGACACCACGGGAGGCCCGATCGGCGCCCGCCGCACGGTGCTGGCCACCAACGTGTTCCCGAGTCTGCTGCGGCGCAACCGGCTGCACACCGTGCCCGTCTACGACTACGTGCTGGCCACGAGCCGCTCAGTGACATGCAACTGGACCGGATCGGTTGGCGTGGCCGGCAGGGAATCAGCGACTGTGCCAACCAATTTCACTACTACCGGCTGAGTGCGGACAACCGCATCGTGTGGGGTGGCTACGACGCGGTCTACCACTTCGGACGCAAGGTCCGCCCCGAGTACGAGGACCGGCCGGAAACATATCGACGGCTCGCGGCGCATTTCTTCATCACCTTCCCGCAGCTCGACGACGTCCGGTTCAGCCACCGGTGGGCGGGAGCCATCGACACCAACACCCGCTTCTGTGCGCACTGGGGACTGGCCCGGGGAGGGCGGGTCGCCTACGTCAACGGGTTCACCGGTCTTGGCGTCGGTGCCGCGCGGTTCGCGGCGGACGTCTGCCTCGACCTGCTCGACGGTGAGCCCACACCGCGAACGGCACTGGAGATGGTGCGCAAGCGCCCGTTGCCGTTCCCGCCGGAGCCGCTGGCCAGTGCCGGTATTCAGGCCATCAGATGGTCGCTGGATCGGGCCGACCACTCACAGGGCCGCCGCAATCTGTTGCTGCGGACACTGGACGCCGTCGGGCTGGGTTTCGATTCGTAGGCGGCAGCACCAAGCGTTCGCCTGACGTTTGCATTGGGCCGAGCCGAAAAGGCCATAAGCAAACCCAGGATCAGTAAGCTCTGCGATGGTCGTGGAGAAGTTGCGATGACCGGTCGAAACCACGGCCGGGATGCGTCTTCGGAAAGGGCAACGACGTGGGAGACACACTCACCGAAGGTCAGAAGCTTGAGAAGGGCGGATCGCTAACTTCCAACAACGGCGCCTACACGCTGACGCTGCAGGATGACGCCAACTTGGTGCTGGCCGCCCGTGGCGAGGCGGTGTGGTCGACCGGCACCAATCGTCAGGACGTGCAGCGCGCCGAGGTGCAGAGCGATGGCAACTTCGTGCTCTACACCGCCGATAAGCTGTTGTGGCACACCGGCACCCAGGGCAAGAAGGAAGTCAAGCTGGTCCTGCAGGATGACCGCAACGTTGTGCTCTACGCGGCGACGGGACCGGCGTGGTCGACGAAGACGGAGACCGACACCGCACCGTCGCCCGCGCCCGACGCCGCACCGGAGCCTGTCTCAGAGGTCGCACCCGCCGCGGTCGAGGAGCCGGTGCCGCCGCCCGCTCCCGAGGCGGAAGCCCCCGCACCACCTCTTCCGCCGCCGCCACCCGCTCCCCGCACCTACACGGTGGTGTCGGGGGACACGCTCTGGGCGATCTCCGAGCGGTTCTACGGCGACGGCAGCAAATATATCAGCGGATCGCCGATGCCAGTGGCGTCTCCAACCCGGACCTCATCCACCCGGGCCAGGTTGTGACGATCCCGTAGCGTCTTTTTTGCGGCGGTGTGGCGGTCGGTGTATTCACCGGCCGCCACACTCATGTCCGGGCCCGTTCCGGCACGAAGATGAAGTTGTTGATGTAGACGCCGGGAGCCCAGCCCTCGGACCAGCTACCGATGTTGGCGGGCTTCTGGTGGTGCGGGTCGAACTGGTCGACCGGCCGGCGGCCCGGTCGCCTTTCAGCGTTTCGGCGGCGCCTTGAAGGACGGCGACTCCGTGGCCTTCCACATCGATCTTGACGAATCCGACGTTTTCCAAATGGAAATCGTCGAGCCGCCTGACCGGGACGTGGATGCTATCGACCGCGCTGCTGTCTTCATCGGTCAGCGCATTGCCCCGTCGATGGTGCTCCGGCCGGGATCGCTGCGAGCACGCGCATCGCCGTCGTGCCCGCCTCGGCCGATAATGCAACCGCTTCTACCCGCACCGCCGCGTGGGCGGCGTCGAACATCGCGGTCAGGTCCTTTGCCTGCGCGGGACCCGGCTCGAACTTCTCAGGCAGTGTGTCCAGCAACTCCAGTCGGGAACCGGCTTCGGTCAGCACGGCCCGCCTGGCTGGTATCGCTGCCACGCTCAGGATCGGCCCGTCAGAGGAGGAGGCG
>JAOPWF010000733.1 GCA_025965815.1 Mycobacterium sp. | reverse complement strand
GTGGTATCAATTCACGTTCACGACTGTTGCCGAAGCCCCGAAGTTCATGGACTCCTCGACTGTCGGGGTTTCCGGTTACGAGGAGGGTAGGCGAACGCTCGCTACCCGCGGACACTTCTTCAGCGTTTACGCGCTACTTGACGAAGCAGTCCGTGCCGCGTACACGGATGACGCTGGAATCACGCTGGCTGATCGCCACCGCGCCGCTGCCGTAGCGAGCGCATCCGGAGCGATCGGGGCTGATGTCATCGTGACCGCCGCGCCCACCGTTGGACGCGATGACGTTGCCGACAACGATCTTGTCGTGAGCGTGACACCAACCCAGTTAATCCCACTGTTCGGTCATTACCTTCGCATGACAGGCAATTCCGTGCTGACAACGACTAAAGGAGAGTTGGTCGGCGGGGGCACCTTACTCCAAACCTTCAACGCAACCTCAGTCGCAGACCTGTACCTGGCGGGCATCAATGCATCAACTCCGCACCTCAACGCCATCCAACTGATGGCAACGATGGGCGGCGATCGCAACCTCGTTCGGTCGATGGAGGCGATTGCACTGCGCCTCAGCCGAGCCGCGCGGGCTGTGGACCATCTGCTCGCAGCGCTCAGCAATGGCACCTCAACCGACACGCAGCGCTCCGATACGTCCGAGACCACCGCAGAGGCATTCGACCGTATGCTGCTGTACCTCTGCGCCGCGATGGATAGGTACGCACGTGTCATTCGAACGTTGTTCGACACAACTCTTGATCCCGAGAACCAGCGTTGCTCACTGACTTCTACTGATGAATTGCGTTCAATCATTGCTAGGTTCGAGCCGACGGACGCCGCTCAGCTCGAATCTCTAGGCTCCTACGCCTGGGTCATCGGCAAGTTGCGCAACCGAATACACTCCCTACCGCTTGACACTCAACACCAACTGTCACGCAGCTACGGCTCGTCCACAACGGTGGCGATCACACTTGACGGTCTTTCGGAATTACACCCCGCAAGCACACCACTCAACCAGGACCAACTCGACAGGCTAGGAGTCTGGAACGCGCAGTCCTCCAACCCCTTCCATTCACGGGCATACGCCGCCGACATCGCCACCCTTGCAACAACTCTGTTCAGAGAGACGGTTCGCTACGTGGAGGATTTCTCTCACTTCATCATTCGCAACAAGCCCTTGGCGACAATCAGAACGCCGAGACACCCCGTACTGGGGTGTTGGGCAGACGATTCCCGCCGCATGCCAGATGCGATGCCGAACGAGCTTCTCTACCGAGAAATGCTGGGATGGGCAGAGTTCGGATGAACAGCACAACCTAGTCAAGGCGAGAGTGCCACCCTGCACGCGCGGAACTAAAGGCCGCCGCTTCATATTCGCCAACTCGGATGAGACTGACTTGCTTCGTCGCGTCCACTAACGGTGACGGTTTCCACAGCGGGTCCGCCAGATCCACTGAAAATGGACATTTCGCGACCACAATATGACGCGCCCGCACGCGCCGACACCATCCAGACCTGCCGATCGCACGACTGGAAGTGGAAGCAGCAGGCCGATAAATCCGCCTATTTCCTGGCGGGACCACCCGGCGGACTGGATGGGCTTCCATTATTCACCTGTTGCACGGGCACCCCTGATAAGCGGTACGCCTGCGTGATTCACTCGGCGAGCGCTCTCAGACGGGGCTCCATGTCGAAGACCACCGTGAACTCGGGATGGTCGTACTCGGTGCAGCCCACCGGCCCTCGAACTCTAAGCGGAGGCCACTTGCGACAACGGGTTCAGAGAGACGCCGGCCGTCGCCGCCGCGTAAACGACGTCGGCCGGGGTGCCGTCCTGCCAGCACAGCAGCGTCTCCAGCCGCCGGCAGTGCACGAAGTCCCGCACGTACCCCACGAGGAGGTCTGGTTCCTCGATGCCCTGCAGGCCGGGCCGCTGTGACCCCGCCATGAGCCGTTCCATCTCGTACTCGGCGCGAAGCGCCGCCCACTCCTCATTGGAGGGCCACCGCGACGAAATCAGACCCCGCGCAACCGATTGCGCCGCCGACGACAACTCCGGGCCGCCAAACGCCGACTCCTGGGTCAGCTGCCGCGCGTAGCCCTCAGCGACGTGCTGCTCCGACTGGTCCAAACTCTGGTAGATGCCCGGCGCCACCGTCTCCAGCCGATGCGACCGGCTAGTCAACAACTGAGCCGCCTCCGCATCACCAGGGGCACTCGACGGGGCCACCGCGATCGCCACATCAGGCGTCGCCGTCGAAACCAGTTCAGATTCCCGTGGCCACGTCGTGGCGATCGCCGACACCGCGCCACCACGTGCACGCACCGCCCGCAACGCCGTCTCGGCCGGATTGAACCACCCAAACCAGCGGGCGTCGAAGTCCTCATCGAACCGCGCCGCCAACGGCATCGACCGCCGAACATGAACACCCGCAGGGATGTAACCGGCCCCCTCATTGGACGTCACCCACAAATCCGGCAGACCCGACGAGCCCCGCGAGACCACCACGGCCCACTCCAAGCCCGGATACACAACACTGGACGCCGCCGCCAGATCAGCCACCGCCAACCGCGCCAAATCCAGATCACTCATCGACACACCCCGGCTAATCCGTTGCGGTACAACCTGATCCCGCACGGGCATGAATCCAGTCGACGCCGGAGTACCGGAACCACCGGTCACCGGGGCCGGCGGCGGTGCCCCGCCGATCGAGGCTGGGCCGCCACCGCCGGACGGCGCAGGCATCCCAGACGGCGGCAACACCGACCCATACGACGACATGGGAGGCATTCCCCCAGCCGGCGCGCCGCCCCCGGCCGCGGGGGCACCAGTCCCTCCCCCATTGCCGGGGGCCGCGAACGTCGCCCCACCCGCCGGCGCGGCCGCCACCGGCGCACCGCCCGCTGGACTTATCGGTGCCGCGAGCGGCGCACTGGGAGCCTGCGGAGCCGCCGCGCTCATCGGCGGCATCGCACCCGCAGCACCCGCCCCAGCCGCCATCCCCCGCCCAAACTGTGAGCCAAGCGACGCCGGTGACATCGCCCCACTTCCTGGGCCACCCTGCAGCGCAACAGGACTGATGTTATTGAGAGGCCCAGTCAAGCCCTTGCCGCCGCCCATCAACCCCTGCAACGGCCCCACACCGCCACCAAGACTGCTCAACGGCGGGCTCCCGCCACCGCCACCACCCGTGGAAGGTGGCGACGGCATCGAGGGCAGGGACGGCATCTTCGGCCCCGCACTGCCCGGTCCGCCGCCAGCCAGTGTCGGGAGCGCGTCCTCGCCACTCCTTGCTGCGCCAACGTTTGTGTTCGGTGTCCCGTTTTGGCTAGGGCCGCCGTCGGTTAGGGCGTCATGTACGCCACTTCCGCCGGGTTTCTTCTGAGGATCGAAACCCTGCGGATCACCTTGCACAGGCCCGTCCGTAGGCATCGCATCGTCCGGCTGGTGACCATCACTCGAATGACCAGGGGGGGCTTCGGGTATACCGAATTTGTCGGTCAGCATCGTGGTTTCGTACTGTCCGGATTGTTGCAGTTCAGCCGACCAGCCCGCGATGAGCGGTCGGTACTCGCTGACGATGGAGCCGATGCCTATCGGGGCGCCATTGGCACTTCGCAGCATGGCTTCAATCTCGCGGTGAGCCGCATCATGCGCTTGACGGATCCTGCCCTTGGTAGAGCCCAGGAACTCGCTGAGCCGCTCCGCTCCGGCCGCGACTGCCTTCCCAGCATCGACAACGGTATCGTGCGCGATCCGCTCTTTCGCATAGTGTTCGTCGGCGGCGCCCCACGCGTCGCCGGAAACCCACGATCCGTTAAGCACCGCTGCTACTTGCGCATTCGCATCGCTGTTGGCGTCATCCTGTTTGCGAGCCCATGCCGCCATGCTCTGCCCGTACTGCGCTAGTCCGGATTCCGACGCTTCTGGCCACTCCCCCGGCGCGATCAGCGCCGCCGTGTACAGCCCATGGGGGCGCGGAACATCTTGTCCCGCAGGGATACTGCTGCCAGGCATGAACCCATCGGGTTTCGGCCGCGCAGCCGCCATACGATCCGCCAGGCGTCCCGCGATCCACTTGTACCGATCCTCCCAGGCCGGGGTTGACCCTGAATTGGAGCCATCAGTCGCAGCCATCAGTGCGGCAATCCACAGGTATCGAATAGCGCGTCCACCGCCGCATTTCCAGTCTTCGTCAGCTCAACAAGCTGATCCACAGGCGCGTGCGCCAGCGCCGCGGTGGTCAGATCGATCGACGATGAAACATACTTCTGTGCAGCATCAGACACATCACTCGGGACGGCGGGCGATAACGCGTTATTCACCGCCACAACCGTATTCAACTTCCGGAGAACAGTCGGAACATTCAGGTCCCCGTTAGTGACGACCCCGCCGCTGGCCGCAATCCCCCGCTGTCCAGCGTCGACGGCGTGACACACCTTGTCTTTGGCCGCAGCCGCGTCGGAAGCACTCACTCCCGGGCTCCCAGTCGCGGTGGATGGCGCGCCTGATCTCACGGGCCCAGAGTCTCGGCCGACCGCGTACACGATAGTGGCGGCCACCGCGATAGAGCCGACATTCACCGCGACCAGCATCGCGACCAGACCCCGCCGTCGCTGAGGCGGGATCGGTGTCGCAGGTCCACCTGCCCATGGTGGTCCGGCATTGCCTTGGTATGGCGCACTGGGCGGTGACCACCCCGGATTCATCAAGTGTTCCTCCCGGGCATCAGGTCTTGAGGGAAGCAGCGTTGTAGGCCTCGGCCTCTTCCATGGCGGACACCGTCACCGTCGCCGCGCCAAGCCCCTTTTGGGCATGTCCTGCGACCGTGGTCGTCGTCGAGCCAAGTAACACGCCCGAGGTATTCAAGAACGCCACGGTGTAGTGATCCACGGTCGGCGGTTCCGGCGGCGGTGTCGCGGCCGCCGCCGTCCTCGTCATACCAGCATCAAGGAGTCCAGCCCGAGTAGCTTCGGGCTCCATCTCGAAGGACGCTGCCACTACCCCTCCCCGTCGTTGTCCAGCGAGCCCCGAATGAACATGTCGGTCTCAAACATGCAGATAGCCAACTCGGCTTGCCGTTCGGGGTGCTCGACGGCCAACGCCTGAAGCTCCACCGGTAGCGATTCGACGAAACGCGTCCACTCATGTAATCGCGCGTCATCCTTCACCCTCGCAATGCCTTTACGAATCCACGAAAGCCATTCCCGCAGGATCGCGTCCGGCTCCAGGGCGGCATCCAAGTCGCCCGGAAGAGGACTACTCACACCAGCAGCTTCCAACTCATTGACAGTTGACTTCACCACCACATGAGCCACCGCACGCCAGTCCCTGCCGGTTCTATCCATTTCGCGAAGCTGCGGGCGCATCCACCCATCCCACTCGCGACGCACGCTCAACCAGTCCTCGGCCACCACTGCATCCCAGAGTTCCTTCGGAGGCCGCCCATCGCCGCGGCCAGCCACTGACATCCACAACGCTTGATCCATCACCATGCTCGCCACCGTCGCACCCGCCTCACAGCGCGAACACCCATCGCCCGGCTCACCCGCCGAAGTCGTAGGTCCACCAAGCTTCCCCACGTCGTTCATGCCTTCAACTGTAAAGCCGCTCAACGCCAAATAGCCTTGCCCCAAAACAAATTCCGAGCCGCACAAATCGAACGCCCGGTTCCAACCGGTAAAAGACCGGTTCGACCCGGCTAATGCCCGGTAGGAACCGGGCATTAGACCTTTACCGGTCCCGCGCAGTGCCGCACTCCCACGCCGTCGCCATCACGCCTAGGTCGTCGAGGTCGGCAGCGGCCTCCTCTGCCCGGCGCAAATCATCGATCGTCATCGGTGCGCGGCGACGGAGCAGCCTGCCTGCGCGAAGTCGCAGCATCGGCGCTTCGCCACTACTCTCATCGCCATCAGTCATCGTGGCCGCGGTACTTCTTGGCGTGCATCCGGCCCAGGAAATCGTCGAAGCTGAATTCAGTCGACTCTCCGCTGTTTTCCCCGTCGACAAGAGCCGCGACAACCGCACGTCGGCGGTCGAT
>JAOPWF010000691.1 GCA_025965815.1 Mycobacterium sp. | reverse complement strand
CAATTCGGCCTACCGCGGGATCGCACGGTGATCATGGGTTCGCGAATCGAGGTGTAGCCCGGCTAGTTGGTGTTGCTCAAAGCCAGTCTCTGGCACAGACTCTGACCTCGGATGGAGTGTCCCCGGAACGCGCCAGCTCAGCCCCTTGTCGAGGCCTGCCGCCCGAAGGCCCAGTCCCAGAACAGAACCAGGTCGTGGGGATCCAACGAAGTGCTCGGTCAGCCTCATGTCCGCGCGGTCGCGTCGAGCAAGGTTGTTGCGGCGGCGATGCGATTCGGGACTTCGGGGCGATGGAGTGTTCGTTCCGTGGCGTTTCGAAGTACACCCGCCCCTGAATGTATCAGCGCCCGAATCTCCTTGAGGCGGCGCTCAACCGGCGGTGATCGCCGCAAGAAGCGAAGTCCCCGCTGGGGCCCCGTGCGAAGACCACTGCGACCATCCGCCGCTGGGACCGGTCTGCGACAGCTGCCACAGCCTAGGCGGCGATTGAGGAATCAAGCCTTGCGACGGTGTTGACGGTGACACGAAACACCGCGGCGGGTTGTCCCGGACAACATCGACACTTCGGGGAACTCGTTCAAGGATTAAAGAGCGACGAAAAACCAACGTTGGCAACGGTATCCGTTTACCTGCAACGACAGCAGGTGGCCGGGCCACAAGACCATACTCTTGACGAAATGAGGAGCGCCATGAATAACCTTCTTGAGCAACAGCTGTGGAAATGGAAGCTCGTCGCAGGCCTGCTGACGATGGTCTTGGGCGGCATCGTGCTGGCTTGGCCTGGTCCGACAATCCTTGTCGCCTCGACATTATTCGGCGTCTACCTGCTGCTGTCCGGGTTCACAGAACTGGTTCTGGCGTTCACCCTGCCGCGGTCCGCCGCCACTCGGATTCTGCTGTTCATCACCGGCGCGCTGTCGTTGGTCTTGGCCGTTCTGTCCTTCCGTCACTTCGGCGACACCTACGCCATTCTGCTGCTGTCAATCTGGATCGGAATCGGGTTCATATTCCAAGGCGTTTCCGGGGTCGCGGTCTCGATCGGTGAGCAGAACTTGCCCGGGCGGGGTTGGTATGCCGTTCTTGGGGTCATCTCTGTGATCGCCGGCTTCGTTGTTCTTGTTTGGCCGTTTGATTCAATCGTCGTGCTGACGCTCGTCACGGGCGTGTGGCTCGTAGTGATGGGCGTGGTCCAGAGCGTTCAGGCGCTTCAAATCCGCAAGGATGCAAAGACCGTGCGAGAAGCAGTCGACTCTGTGTCTGAGCGGTTGGCACCGCGCCAGCGGTCCGCGTAGTCCAGGCCTGACCGCGAAAGAGTTACGGCCGCAGCAGTTCTGCCGCATCAGCTCGGCTCAGACCGGCCTGCCAGATCCCGCGATTCAACCTAAGGAAGGATGACAATGACCGCGACGCAGTCCCACTCGAGGATGAAACGAGCCCGCGAACCGGTCCAGAGCCGGTCGGTCGACGCCGGGTTGAGTGCACGGTTCGAACGTGAGGTCGTTCCACTGCGCGATCTGCTCTACCGCCACGCGTTTCGCATGAGCCAGAATCACGCGGACGCTGAGGACCTGGTGCAAGAAACCGTGATGAAGGCGTACACCCATTTCGATTCATTCCGGTCGGGTACCAAGCTGAATGCATGGCTGTTGCGGATCCTGACCAACACCTACATCAACGGCTACCGCCAGAAGCGACGTCAACCGGTGCAGTACTCCACCGAGCACCTCACCGATCAGTACTTGACCGAGGCCAACGCACGCTCGGCGGCATCGGTATTGCGTTCGGCTGAGGATCACGCACTGGATTTATTGCCGGACAACGACATCAAGGCCGCGATGCAGGCACTGCCGAGGCAATTTCGCGAAGTCGTGTACTACGCCGATGTCGAGGGGTTCCGTTACAAGGAAATCGCGGCTCTGACAAACACCCCGCGCGGAACCGTGATGTCACGGCTTCATCGCGGCCGACAACAACTGCGCACGTTGCTCGGTGGCGGCGTCGGCCAAGTTGGCCCCCAAGTACTGCCCGCTACTGCGTGATCCCATGTCTGAAGTTCAGCAGGATCGCCGGGAGTCGCCGGATGAGGAGCCACCCGCCCCGTACTCGTCACTTAGGGCGATAGCGGCTACGGCGATAGCGGCGCGGCGGCGGCGAGCGCGTGTTCGAACGCTAATTCTGCGTGGCCTCGCCGTGGCAGTGATTTCGGCAGCTGTCGGTGCAGCCGTAGCTTTGCTTGCTTTTCCGCCCGCCACCGGCAGGCAATTGGCCGTCCCTCCCCACGCAATCCCGCAGTCGACGGTCAACCCCTCGGTCGAACAGGTAGCCGCCAAGGTGTTGCCCAGCGTGGTGACCTTGACGACCGAGTCAGGCGGCGGCGAACTTCAGGAGGGGTCCGGCATCATCCTCACCTCTGACGGGCTCATCATGACCAATAACCATGTCGTCGCGGCGGCCGGTGATGCGTCGCAGGAGCCCGTGATCAGCCTGGTCACTTTTAACGACGGTCGTACCGCCCCATACAGCATGGTCGCCACCGATACCACAAGTGATATCGCGGTCGTGCGGGCTGAAGGGATTTCCGGACTTACCCCGATCTCGTTCGGCTCCTCGGCCGACCTTCGTGTCGGTCAGCCGGTGGCCGCCGTGGGATCTCCGCTCGGCCTGACGGGCACCGTCACCGTTGGCATCGTCAGTGCGCTCAACCGTCCTGTGTTCGATGGCGCCGACGGCAACACTCAGTCCGCGGCGTTTGACGCCATCCAAACCGACGCCGCGCTCAACCCGGGCAACTCGGGCGGCGCCCTGGTTGACATGAACGGCGAGCTCATCGGAATGAATTCGGCAACGGCGTCGCTGGGCAGTCTTGGCGACGCCGGCAATGCGCAGAGCGGTTCGATCGGGATTGGTTTCGCCATTCCCGTAGATCACGCCGCGCGCATCGTTCGCGAACTCATCGCCACCGGTACCCCATCGCATGCATGGCTGGGAGCGCAGCTAGGCACCGAGACAGACGCCGAGGGCGCCAGGATCGTTGGCGTGACAAGCGGTAGTCCCGCAGCCGCGGCCGGACTGCCCAATGGCGCGCTGGTCACGAAGGTCGATGATCAAGTGATCCAAAACGCCGGCGCGCTGTGGGCAGCAGTTCAGTCACAAGCACCAGGCGCTCGGGTGACGGTGGGATTTATCGATCCTTCGGGTGATCTCAGGACCGTCCTGGTCACCCTCGGCACTGACCAGGGTCAGCGGTAATCCAAGTCTCCCCAACATGACGGTGTCGTTCCTGTGTTCGTCGGTATACCGTCGCCATCTATATCTTGTCCGCCCCAACAGTGACGGCGAGCGATGTCGGCGCGATGATGCGCCGAAGGCATCTACGTAATCAGGAGGACGCATGTCCAGTGAGGCGACACGGTCCGAATTGGTAGTCGGCGTCGATGGGTCTGTCGCGTCCTATGCTGCGGTCAGCTGGGCAGCGCGAGAAGCCACGATGCGCCGGCTGCCGATCAAACTGGTTCATGTTGTTGCGCCGACGTTGATGAGCTCGACGATGGCCCCCAACGACACGATCACGCAGGAGCAGGAAGTCAAGGCCCGTCAGATCCTCGATCAGGCACGCCGAATTGTCGGCGAGCGGACGGCCGAGGCACCGCCGAACGTCCAGCCCGAGCTCCGGTACGCAGGCGTCACTGCCACGCTTGTCGATGCGTCAATCAACGCGCAGATGATCGTGGTCGGCAGTCGCGGGCTCGACGCGTTTGGTCGGCAGATGCTCGGCTCGGTCAGCTCGGGTCTGCTCCATCATGCGCACTGCCCGGTGGCGATCGTTCATGATCCGGACACGGCACAGCGCGAAATTCGAGACGGCGCACCGGTCCTCGTGGGTATCGACGGCTCGCCGGCCTCGGAAGCGGCCACGGCGTTGGCCTTCGATGAAGCCTCGCGTCGCCGTGTACCACTAGTCGCGTTGCACGCCTGGAGCGACGTCGGGGTCTTTCCGATCCTGGGTATGGATTGGAGGGTCCACCGCGACGAAGGGGATGAGGTGCTCGGCGAACGGCTCGCCGGATGGCGAGAAATCTACCCCGACGTGCAGGTGCACCGGCGACTCGTCTGTGACGTTCCGGCCCGCTGGCTCGTCGACGAGTCCGAGCGCGCACAACTTGTCGTGCTCGGAAGCCGGGGCCGCGGCGGGTTCGACGGCTTGCATTTGGGCTCAGTGAGTTCAGCCGTCGCGCAGTCTGCACGCGTCCCGGTCATCGTGGTCCGCGGCGGCGACTGACATGACGGTCACACGAAGCGTGGAGCGACAGCGGATAGAGGGCTTCGGCCGACTCGACCTGGGGCTGCACCAGGCCAGCGACTGGAATCTGTGGGGCCCGTACCTCAGCGAAAGGCAATGGGGCACAGTCCGCGAAGACTACAGCCCCGACGGGGACGCCTGGAACTATCTACCGCACGACCACGCGCGCTCGCGCGCGTACCGCTGGGGCGAGGACGGGCTCGCCGGCTTTTGTGACATCGAGCAGCGGCTGTGCCTCGCGCTGGCCTTGTGGAACGGGCGTGACCCGATCCTCAAGGAGCGGTCGTTCGGGTTGACCGGCGCGGAGGCAAATCATGGCGAGGACGTCAAGGAGTACTGGTGGTATCTCGATGCTGT
>JAOPWF010000668.1 GCA_025965815.1 Mycobacterium sp. | reverse complement strand
CGGTGACGCCACCCCGGCCTACCTGGGCTTCACCCTGTTCTCCGCCGCGATCGCCCGCACCCTCATCCCCGGCACCTACGAGCAGACCTAGGGCGGCTACGTCTTGCCCGCCGCGGAGCCGACGGCGGCGCTCAGCGAGGCGAACCCGCCGTCGTGCAGGCGGCGGGCGATGCCGTCGTGGATGTGCTTGGCCCACAGCCCGCCGCCGTAGACGAACCCGGTATAGACCTGCACCAGCGAGGCTCCGGCGGTGATGCGCTCCCACGCGTCGTCGGCGGTAACGATAACGCCGACCCTGATCAGGACCAGTCGGTCTCCGACGCGGTCGTAGAGCCGGCGCAGGACTTCGACGGACCGTGCGGCGACCGGAGGACCCGAAATCCCGCCGGGCCCGAGTGCGTCGACACCCGGCGTCGTCAGGCCGTCGCGGGACACGGTGGTATTGGTGGCGACGATACCGGCCAGGCCCAATTCGACTGCCAGGTCGGCGATCTCGTCGACACCCGCATCGGGCAGGTCCGGCGCGATCTTGACCAGCACCGGGGTGGACGTCTCGGCCATGACGGCGGCGAGGATCGGTCGCAACGACTCCACCGCCTGCAGGTCGCGCAGGCCGGGCGTGTTCGGTGAGCTGACATTGACAACCAGAAACGCGGCCAGCGGCCCGAGCAGGCGGGCGCTGGCGCGGTAGTCGTCGACAGCCCGCTCGGGTGGTGTGAGTTTCGTCTTGCCGATATTGACCCCGATGGGTACTTCCGGCCGATGGCGCGCCAGCCGGAGCGCCAGCTCGCCGGCGCCGTGGTTGTTGAACCCCATCCGGTTGAGCAACGCCCGGTCGTCGGCCAGCCGGAACATCCGCGGAGACGGGTTGCCGGGCTGCGGTTGCGCCGTGACGGTCCCCACTTCGGCGGAGCCGAAGCCCAGCGCCGCCCAGATATTCAGTCCGCTGCCGTCCTTGTCGAAACCGGCCGCCAGACCCAGCGGCCCGGGAAAGCGAACACCGAAGACCGTGCTGGCCAGCACCGGATCCCGCGGCGCCAGCAGCCGGCGCAGCCCGCCGCGCAGCGCAGCGGGTGCCGTGCCGGCCCGCAGCAGCGCGAAGATCCAGGTGTGGATGCGCTCGGGTGCGATGAGAAACAGCACCCGCCGCACCGCGCGGTACATCACAATTCCGGCTGGTCAGCGGGTCGCAGACTCGGGGATTTCCTGCGGCGCAGCAGGACTCGCCTGCTGCCGTCGGTGTAGAGCCGCACCCTGGTCAGCTCCCAGCCGCGGTACTCCGCTTCGATCGAGAGCCGGGTGGAGGCGCTGATCCGGGTGACGTCGGGGGGCAGGCGCAACGGCACCCACTCGTATTCGTCGCTGAGATCGGCCTCCCAGCCCGGCGGCATCCGCCCGCGCCGGGGCCCGCTCACCGCGGGACCGCCGCGTTGGCGATGATCTGGACGCCCGCCCCTGACCCCGACACCACGTAAAGCGTGCCGGTTGCGTCGTCAAAGGACAGTGTGTTGGGTTGCTGCACGGTTGGGTAACGCACCTTTTCGACGGGTATTCCGGTGGCCAGATCGTAACCAACGACGCTGTTGGCCGCGGTCTGCGACACCCACGCCAGCCCGGGGGAGCCCGCCAGCCCGTATGGAGCTTCGCGCACGGGATAGCGCTGGCGCAGGATCAGCGGATCGGTACCGAACACCAGCAACCCATCGCCGCGGGTGTCTGCGACCAGGACCCGCCCCGCGGTGCCGGCCGCCATCGTCGTCGCCCCTTCACCGGCGCGCAGCGCATGCTCGGCCTTGTCGCCCGCGGCTTCGATGGTGGTCACCGAGGTCTGTCCACGGTCCAGGACGACAGCCGTATTGTCTTGAGTGACAATCGAATCGACCCGCGAGAAAATCTTGAGCTGAGCCGTGACCGCGGTGTCGGAGCCCAGGGTGTAGACCGCTCCTTGTGAGCTGCCCAACACCAGTTTCCCGTCCGCGCGGCGGGCGACCGCGGTGAAATCCGTCGCCTGCTGGCCGTCCACGGCGATGCGGGTCGCGGAACCGCGCGCGACATCGACCCGGTAGTAGCCGCCTCGTGTCGAGAGGTACACCGTGCCGCGGTTGTCGCCGCTCATCGCGCTCGCCGGGTCCGCAAGCTTGACGGTGCGCGGCGCTCCGGACGCCGCAAAGACGGTGACGAGGGCGGACTGGCTACCGACGCCGGGGCTGAACGTCACCAGCGACGCGGTGGCCGCGTCAAACACCGCGGACTGGGCGGGCGCGGTCAGCGGCCGCACCACACCCGCGGGGGTGGCGGTCGGAACCGGGGAAACCGCGGCCTGAGCTGGGACGATCGTCGGCGGAGGAGGATCGGCCGGGTTTGCTGAGCACCCCGCCAGCGCCACCACCAGCGCGACCAGCAACACAAGCCGACCGCGCAGGGCTCGACCTGCGTGTTTGGTGTACTGCGGCAAGGGGTAGCTCTCGGTTCGTGCGAACAGGATTGCGATCGAAGAGCAAGTCTAGGCAAGCGTGCTGCGGCGGCTCAGATCGATCTGGGGCGCCGGCCGGCGACGCTGACGGTATGGTCTGATCATGGCCCTCTCCGCGGAGCGTGAATACGCCGGCCGGGAGTTTGCCATTGAGGACATCTCGACTGGTGTGCACGCCAGCGGATTTGGCCAGGTCGGTGACGGACGCAGCTTCGCCTTCTACACTCGACGGCAACAGTTGGTGATCGAGATCTACCGGCCCCGGCTGTCCGGCCCGGTTCCACAGTCCGAGGACGTGGTCGCCACGGCCACGCGCAAGCTCAACGGAATCGATCTCAACGACGAGCGGAGCCTGTCCGCGGCGGTACGCGACGCGGTTGCCGCCGCCCAGCCGGTGCCACGTCCCCCGCGGTAGTTTCACGACTCATCGAGTCGCGGGAAGAGCACTTCCTGCACGATCAGCTGGACCGCCGCCGCGACCGGGATGGCAACCAATGCACCGACAAAGCCGAGCAGCGCACCGCCGATCAGGACGGCGACCAACGTGACGACCGCCGGCACCTCGACGACCCGGCCGATGATTTTGGGCACCAACAGATAGTCCTCGGCCAACCGGAACGCCGCATAGAACGCGACCGTGGCAATGCACGCCGGCACGGACACGGTCAGCGCGACGGCGGCGACCAGGATTCCGGCGACGGTGGATCCGAATGGGATAAGGTCCAGCAGCGCGACGAAGATA
>JAOPWF010000655.1 GCA_025965815.1 Mycobacterium sp. | reverse complement strand
GAGGACCAGTACCCCACCTACGCCGGCATTCTGTTCGGCGCGCTGAAGCCGACCGGCCGGTTGTTGCTGCAGCAGATGTCGCGCCGGCTGGACGCCGCGCCGGGCGGCGGCGCCTTCATCGAGTCCTACATCGCACCCGACATGCACATGCGGCCGCTGGCGCAGACGATGGGCTATCTGCTCGGCGCGGGCTTCGAGGTACGCGACGTCGAGGCGATGCGCGAGCACTACGTGCGGACCGTCGAGCACTGGATCGAGACGTTCGAACGCCGGTACGACGAGGTCGTCGCGTGGCAGGGCGAGGAAGTCGCGCGGGTGTGGCGGCTCTACCTCGTGGGCGGGGGACTGGCCTTCGAGCAGGGCCGGATGGGCGTCGACCAGATTCTCGCCGTGAAGCCGACTCCGGACGGCGTCGCCGCGATGCCGTGGACCCGACCCTGGGCCGTGCCGAGTGCTGGCTGAGGTCAAAGGCCGAACGCGTGGCCTTCGATGAGAATGACCACCCCGATGCCGATCAAGACGATGGGAAGCAGGACGTGGCCCCAGCGTGACAGGACGCGGGCAATGAGTGGGCGGGTGGCGACGAACTGGCCGGCGGCACACCAGATTGCGACGAGTGCCAGGAAAACCAGCACGTAAGTGAGAAGTCCGCCGGCACCAGTGGTGGTGAAAACGGGGGCGTAGACCCCGATGTTGTCCCCGCCGTTGGCCAGAGTGACCGCTGCGACGGCGAGGATGCCGGGTCCGCCTGCGGCGCGCTGAGATTCAGGTTCTTCCGGTGTGGTGCGACGGTCGCGGCACGCGGCCCACGCCGCACGCAATCCCAGCGCAATGGGGAGCAAGCCTAAGTAGGCGATGGCCTCCTCCGGCAGCAGCGCGGCACCGAGGCATCCGAGTATCGACGCGCACAGGATCGCGGCGAACCCGAGGTACTGCCCGACGACCACCCCTAGGGCGCCCCTTCGGCCAACGGCCTCGCCGAAGAACAACGCCAAGATGACGATGTCGTCGATGTTGGTAACGGCGAACAGCGCGATCGCCTGCCCGATGAGACCGATGCTCACGGATCTCCGTTCTGCTGACGAAGGACGAGGCTACCGATCGAACAGCTAGACAAGGGGCAGCTCACCACATCGCAGCCCGCGCCCGACCGGTGTCAGGGGATGACGGCCGACGCCAAGCGAAATCGACGTTATGCAGTGAAAGCTCGACTAGCTCGCGGCGAAACGTCGACTTCGGCGTGTCATGTGAGCTGCGATCCCGGGTATGTAGTCGCAATATCAGGATCAACAGACACTCCTGATCGAAGGATCCGGATGTTGACTGGTGGCAATGCGGGTACTCGACTGGAGCTACCAGCGTGAAGTCGAAAGGACGGACGACCGATGCGAGCAACGTTGATGTATGGCGCCGGTGACGTGCGGGTGGAGGAGGTGCCCGACGCGAGGCTGCGCGAACCCACGGACGCCGTGGTGCGGGTCGTTCGCTGCTGCATCTGCGGCAGCGACCTGTGGCCGTACTGGTCGATGCCGCCCCGGGAGCATGGCAGGCGCATGGGCCATGAGTTCCTTGGCGTCGTCGAGGATGTTGGCGCCGACGTCTCCGGGCTCAAGGCCGGCGACCTTGTGGTCGCGCCGTTTGTGTGGGCCGACAACACCTGCGATTTCTGCCGGGAGGGCCTGCAGACCTCCTGCCGGCACGGCGGTCAGTGGGGCCAGCGCGACGTGGACGGCGGGCAGGGCGAGGCGGTGCGGTGTCCGCAGGCCCAGGGCACGCTGGTCAAGCTGCCCGTCAAGGAGGACTCGGCACTGCTGCCGTCACTGCTGACCTTGTCTGATGTGCTCTGCACCGGCCACCATGCGGCGGTCACCGCCCGGGTGCGTCCAGGTAGCACGGTGACCGTTATCGGCGACGGAGCCGTCGGACTGTTAGCGGTGCTGGCCGCCAAACGGCTTGGCGCCGAGCAGATCCTGCTGATGGGCCACCACAAGGAACGAACCGACCTGGGCCGTGAATTCGGCGCCACCGATGTCATCGCCGAACGCGGCGACGAGGGCATCGAGTGGGTACGGAAACTGACCAACGGCGACGGTACGCGTGCTGTGCTGGAGTGTGTCGGCACCCAGGCCGCGTTGGACATGGCGCTGGGAGTCGTTCGCGACGGCGGCGCGGTGAGCCGGGTCGGCGTCCCGCAATACACCGAGGTACCCATGGGCCCCGACAAGTTCATGCGCAACATCACCCTGACCGGCGGTGTCGCGCCGGCACGCGCCTACATCGAAGAACTGATGCCCGACGTTCTCGACGGCATCGTCGAACCGGGCCGGGTGTTCGACCGCACCATCGGGCTGGACGAGACACCCGACGGCTATCGCGCCATGGCCGACCGAGAGGCACTGAAAGTGCTGATCTGCCCATGAGTTTCGACCGCTCTAGCTGAGATCCGCGAACGCCTCTGCTAGTGCCTCGTACGCTTCGATGCGTCGACTGCCCGGGGGCATCGCCCGGTCCGGGATGATCACTTCGTCGACGCCCTCGTCGCGCCAGGTGGCGACGGCTTCCGCGATCCGTGTCGGCGTCCCGTAGATCACCGGCATCGCCACCTTGGCCGCGGTCGCCTCGGCGCGCGCCTCGGTCTCGGGGGAGTCCGTGACGATCGTCAGCGCCTGCGTGGACCGCCAGATCGTCGACGGGTCACGTCCCTCTTTCTCGCAGGCGGCGTCCAGCCTGTCGGCGGTCTCGCGGAACGCACCCGGCGCCGACCAGTGGTTCCATTCGTGTGCATAGCGGGCAATCAGGCGCAACATCCGCGGTCCGCTGCCGCCGATGAGCAGTGGCAGCGGAGACTGCACTGGCTTGGGATCGCAGGGCGCGTCGGAGAGCCGGTAGTACCGGACGTTGAAGGTTGTCCGCGGCTCGGTGAGCAGACCCGTGATCACGGACAGGCCCTCGGCGAAGCGGTCGAACAGTTCGCGGGGCGGACCCAACGGGATCCCGTAGATCTCATGTTCGTT
>JAOPWF010000654.1 GCA_025965815.1 Mycobacterium sp. | reverse complement strand
CAACGCCTTATCGACTGCGTCCTCACTGACATCGTTGACCTCGGCGTCGGTCGGGTCAAGCGGGTCCTCGTCCATCAGGGCACGGATTCGCTCTTGGGGCGTTTCGTTGCTGGTCATGCTGGTTCTCCTGAAATGATGGCTGCGACACGCGGGTCGGCTACAAGAAGCTGCTTCAGACGTAATTTCGCGCGGTGGTGACGCTGCCGACAAGCAGCCTCGCTGATGTCCAACAGCGCAGCGACGTCCTTGACGGAGCGGCCTTCGATGTCGCGCAGGCCGATAATCACCTGGTCGGGCACGTTCAATTCTGGGATGAGATCACGGAGCGCCTGCGAAGCGGGCACAAGTCGACTGTCACCGTCAGGTTGGTCGATGACCGGGTCGGACGCGATGGTTTCGGAGAGAGAGCGACCGTTACCGTTCTCGGCTTCCAGACTAAGAAGTCTCTGGTTTCCGCGGCGCCAGTCCTGGGTGGCATGGAGTACGAATGTCCGAAGCCATGCCTCAAACTTGCCCCGCATTGGGTCGAATGCATCAATTTTGCGGACGGCCTTTTCGATGGCGAGTTCGACGACACGTTCACAGTCGGTGTCGGACAGGTCTGAGGCGATTGATTTGCAGTAGCCGAGTAGTCTCGGGCCGAACATACTCACGAGGAAGGGCCCGGCGTAGTCACGCCCCTCGCGAGCTGCCTGGATTAGATCGTCATCACTCACGAGCCCGCACCTTTCGCATTGACGTTCGTCAATGATGTACGGATTGCTGTGACAGGTAGCACGTCAGCGGCCCTGGCTGGCGAACTGGATCGGCGGGGTGGGCGTGGAGACTGAAGCGGCGCTAACCGTACGGGTATCCGGCGCCAGGACCGTAACACTCCGTGGCGTACGCCATGCCAACGGCCGACGGTCGCGGGCGTGGTCGGTGGCGTCGATGATTGTTTCTCCAAGTACCGCCGGCTTGCCTTCTTTCCGCAGGCGGCGATCGACGAGCTCGACAACCCAGATCCAGCGGGGCATCGGCGACCTCCGCAGTACCGCGGCTTGTTTTGTGGGAACGCCGCGGCTGAGCAGCGCTGCCTTGAAGTCATTGGAGGGCATCGCGGTCGTACGGTACGAGTAGTTCTCTGGTGGGTTCAACGGAATTCCGTCTCGCGCGAAGGCTGCCTTGAGCCAGGCCTCGCCGAGAACCTCGGCCTCCTCGCCGGCGATGTACAGCTTCGGCGGCAATGGGACGATGAAGTACTTCCACGGTGCGTATGTGTCGAACGCGAAGTCCGCCACTAGTTGGTAGGGGCCGGCTTCGTCATCCTGTCGAATGAACTCGAGTCTTTCGTCGGGCGTCCCTTCCATGGTGCGGCGATACCCGACGAGGACGAAAGCATGGCCTCCACCTGCGACGATCACTGGCAAGCCGCTATTGAGGTAGCGGCAAGCGATACGCTGCAGTGTTTCCCTTCCCGGAAGGTCTTCCAGGTCGTAGACGAGCGGGGGCAGGCCAAGCTTGCTGGCCGCCGCCGACATCTGCGAGACGGTCAGTCCGGGTGATGGCACCGCGCGACCAGCCGCGCTCTCCTTCGGTACCGCATCGACAATGTCACGGGGCAGTAGTTTCGGTGCGGCCCAGCGCAGGTTGTGATGCCGGGCGACGACCCACAAAGCGGCGTGGGCGCAGCGCATTAGCTGTGCATCCTGAGCCAGGAAGGGCGTTCCATCGATGTCGAGGAACTCGCCGAAGAGGTTTACTCGGTCGGTGCCCCAGCAGGTGATGCTCTCGCGCAGCTCCGCAGGCCGAGTGAGCATGACACGGCCCACCGGTGCTCCGGGGACCGGTCGCATCACGATGTAACCGAGGTAGTCCAGATCCGAGAACTCAAGTGCTTCGTCAGGGTCGGCAACTTGATCGGTCAAAGCTTGCGCGAAAAAGTGCACGCGATGCACAACTGAGGGGTAGCGCCGGAATGTCGTCGAGTAGAAGCGGCCGTGTTCGTCCCGATAATCGGCGTCGATATATCGAAACTCGATAACGGCGGACTGTGCTCCGGCAGCGTAAGCCTGGCCGAGAACCTCGGCTAGAACATCCTGGCGCCGCTCACCGTAGCGGTTAAGCAGATAGTTGAGGCTGTCCGGCTGGCGCAGGTCGACGACACGCGCGGGGTCGTCGATCAGGGACCACCAAGCCGCATCGACCGCCAAGGCGCGCGCTACCGGATTAGGTAGTCACGACCCGACACCGCCGCAGCAGCTCGGGCCTCCTCGATCTCGCGTACCTGGCGAGCGAGATCCTTCATCTCCGCAGTGTCGAGGATGGCGGCGTCGCTGGTGGGCTTAACACCGCTGAACAAGGTCTGCACGTAGTCCGGCTCCGACCTCGAGCTGTCGTCACGGGAGAGCGTCATGAGTTTCACGATAGGTCCTATCCCTCGTCGACGGAACGGTACGGCCAACGTGTCTTGATTGGTTGCGCGTCGCCGCGTGCAAGCACTCCACGGTCGCCGCAGACGTGGCAAGCCGGGTCACTGTCCAACGCGACGGTGCCCAAGGCTCGCCGTTCCGCCCGATATAGAAGCCTGGACCGGCCGCTGCCCAGCATGCCGATCAAGAGCTGGCAGACTTCCAAGACCGCGAGCGAAGCCACGACACCATTGAGGGCAACTACGGACGGGGCGGGCTCCGCCGCATCGCGGATGTAGCCGCGCCGGACTTCGCAGGCGCGCTGCTCCGGGCTGAGGTACTCCTCGCGTACCAGGGCTGGCGAGAGTGTGCGCGCACACCACAGGCACCCCTGGCCCGGGCGAAGGACGCGGACCCCGCCACCGGCACGGAAGGCGTCCGTGTCGGGGACGACCTCAACACCGAGGTCGATCATGGGGACGAGATATTGGACCGCGACTTCGGTGAGCAGGGATCGCGAAGCGTGCCCGTCGGTCGCGCAAATGATCAGATCCGCACCCGTATACGCGGCGGGATCGACGTCGAGAATCGAGGCCGGGATCGCCGCCACGTCGAGGTCAGGGTTAATGCTTCGGCAGATGCTCGCGAGAACCTCCGCCTTCAGACGGCCGACGTCTGCAGGAGTCGCTGCCAGGATGCGAGAGAGATTGCTCGGCTCCACCCGATCATCGTCGATCAGGGTCAGACGGCCGACGCGCAGGTGCGCTAGCTGGAGCGCGACGTGCGACCCAGTCCCGCCGCATCCGACGATCACGACGTGGGATTGGCGGAGCTTCTGCTGGCCGTGCTGCCCCCAGAGTAATTCCTGTCGGTCGGTCGTACCGTCGACATCATGTGTTGCGACCTCGCGCCCGGTGGGGCCCGCGACGGGTACGCCCCTAGAACTGCTGGCGATGGTCAC
>JAOPWF010000647.1 GCA_025965815.1 Mycobacterium sp. | reverse complement strand
GGCATCGACCTACTGGACCCCTCGTCCATCCCCAAATGGATGGTGCAGGCCACCCAGGTCGCGATGACCCACAGCCTGGCCGCGTCGTGGCTGACCACCGAAGCGGCCGGCTTCGTGTTCATCATCGGCATCGCGCTGTGGTTCCTGCGGTTCGCCTTATCCAGTTCGTGGCTCGTCGCGCTGGCCGGACTGGGACGCCCCCTGTACAACGCGGTCAACAACCTCATCACCCAGATGTGGCTGGGACCGATCGCCGTCACCCTGTGCGTCACCGTGGGCGGCCTGCACATGATTCGTGGCCGCCGCGGCCGCGGTTGGGCCGTCATCGGCTCCGGCGCCCTGCTCACGGTGCTGCTGCTGACAGTGTTCCGCGACCCCATCACCGACCTCTACAGCGACCACGGCCTACTGGCCATCGGTCGGGCCACGGGCTTTCAGATCGCCCAGGCCGCCGCCCACAACGGCTCCTACGCCCCCGGCCAGTCGCTGGACGCCCAGCTCGACGGACTGCTGGCCCAACTGATCACCGCCGCAGCGCGCCACCCCCTGCAGGTCCTCAACTACGGCATGGTCGTCGACAATGTCGGATCCTGCCGCGGCGCCTGGTCGGCCGCCATCCGTGCCGGTGGCGGGGACGGCGACGGACCCGCCCACGCGATGGCCGCCTGCGGCGCCCCACAAGCCCTTGCCCACGCCCAACACCTCGACGCCGGCGACACCGTCCTTGGAGGGTTCTTCATCGTCGTCGCGATCCTGCTCGCCCTGTTCCTGTGGTACGTCGGGATCACGGTGCTGCTCGTCGGGCTCAAAGCGCTCTACTTCAGCATCCTGGTCGGCCCCGCATTCCTGGTCGGCATCGCCGGCTTCAGCCGCGCCGCCGCATTCGCCAAACACTGCGCCACCCAACTGTTCCTGCACGTCGTGCAAATGCTGGTCTTCACCGTCTACCTCGGGGTCAGCGCCGTCGCGATGAGCTGGGTACTGACCGTCGGCGGGAACACCGTGGCCGTCGTGCCCCGCATGCTCTTCTTAGCCCTCTACGCCGTGGCCGCCGCCCTGCTGTTCCGCTACATCGACCGCTCATTCCACACCGATGGCATCGGCACCATCGCTGCCCAACTGCGCGCCGCCGCCCATTCGGGCGGCCGCGCGGCCCGCCGACCCTACGACGACACCCGAGACGCCATCGAACGCGGACGCCAACTCAACAGCCGCTTCAACGACTGGCGCCGCGGCAACACCGGTACCTCGGAGGCGGAGGACGCCGACAGCGCCGCGGAGGGCGGACCGTCCACGCCCGCGCTCGATGTCGTCAAACCCCGCCCCACCCGCACGCCCAGCCACCCACCAGCATCCACCTCAGCCGCCAAGGGTGAACAGGCCGCCGAGGAAGCCGGCGGCGCAGCCCGCGCCGGCGCGACCGCCGAGACCGCGGCCACCCTCGGCGTCGAGGGTGCCGCCACCGTCGCCGCACCCGAGGTCGTCATCCCCGCCGTCGTCGCAGCCGCGGCCGTCCACCACGCCACCGACCATCACAAGCAGCAAGGCACCAACGGCGCCCGGGCGCACAGCGCATCCGTCGCGGGCACCGAACAGCGCCCGCCGCTGGGAGGCGCTCGCCCCCGGTCCGAGAACGGTGACCCTCGTCATGGCGCAACGCCAACCCAAGACCTGGGGCACCCCGCCCTCGCTGCGCGCCCGGCCACCCGAGCGGTGCCACCGACTCCGTCGACCGCCGGCGACAGTAGACGTGACCCGTCGCGCGACCCGACGACTAGTGATCCGCCCCTAGAATTTCAGTCAACGCCGCCACCGCGCACGCCTACCCGTTCCACACCAGAAGGCCAATGACAGTGACAGCACGCAAACACCTTGACGCCGGCGTCGCCGCCCTGGGTCTGCTCGGCGCACCCAAAAACCTTGCCGCGGCCCGCGAGGCCTTCGGCCGGGCCGTTGACCTCGATCCCGGCATGTGCGACGCCTGGGTGGGCCTGCTCGCCGCCGGCGACACCAGTACCGCCACCCTGCGCCAGGCACACCACACCAGCGCCACGCTGCACCGCGAAACGCGGCGTCTGGGCCTCAACGATGCCGACATTGCCCCAGCCATCCTTGCTCCGGTGTTCCTCGAGATGTACCCCTTCACGCCGGCCGGGCTTGCCCTGGCCCACGCCGCCGGACTCATCCGTGACCGCGACTTCGACGGCGCCGAAAAACTTCTCACCGACGTCGACCTCAGCCGTGAACCAGCCCAAGCCCAATGGCACCGATTCATCGGTGCCACACTGCATTACCTGACCAGCCGCTGGCCCGACGTCCTCACCTGGACCTCCCGGCGCGTCGAGGCGTCCAACGATGTCATCGACGCCGCCACCAACCTGCTCAACGGGATCGCCCACACCGGGCTCGGCCACTTCGACACCGCCCTTGCCGCACTGGCGCCCATCAACCCCGACATCCACCCCGCCCCGATCGCCGCCGAAGCCGCCCTCTACCGCGGGCTCTGCCACCGCGCACTGGGCAACGAAGCGGCTGCGCGCGCAGAGTTCAGCGCCGCCACCGTCGATGGCGCGCTACGACCCGACGCGGCCGCCGCGCTGGCCGACCCGACCTACGGCACCGCGATCACCACCGAACAGGCCATCAACGCCCGCGCCGACCGCTGGAACCCCGACTCCGGCCCTTCGGTCATCGAGATCCGCGAAGCCGAACAGCGCCAAGCCGCCCACGACGTCCTCGATGACGCGCAACGAGCACTCGATGCGTTCATCGGCCTGCGCCGCGTCAAAACCCATGTCCTGGAACTGAAAAACGTCCAGATCTACGACCGGGCCATGGCCGAGCGCGGCCTCATCGTCGGGCGCCGCGAATCCCTGCACATGACCGTTGTCGGGCCGCCCGGCACCGGCAAGACCGAAACCACTCGCATCCTCTGCATGATGTACTTCGGACTCGGCATCCTCGAGTCACCCGAATTCATCGAAGTTTCCAAGCCCGACCTCGTCGGCGGCCACATCGGCCAAACCGAAGAGAAAACCATGAAAATCCTCGACAACGCCCGCGGCCGTGCCCTGCTCATCGACGAAGCCCCCGAGCTCTACGTCCCCGACAACGACCGTGATTTTGGCCGAATCGCGTTGGACACCATCATGAAATACGCTGAAGACCACCGAAACGACACCATGATCGCCCTCGCCGGCTACGCCAAACCGATGAACCGGATGCTCTCGGCCAACCCCGGCCTGCGCTCACGCTTCCCCCGGCAACTCGAGTTCGTCTCCAACACCGCAGAAGAAGTCGGCCAGATCGCCCAACTGTTCGCCCGCGAATCCAAAGTCCTCATCCACCCCGCCGCCCTCGAGCGCTTCATCGGCCTCGCCCAATGGTTGTGCGCCACACCCGCCAACGATGAACACGACATGCACCTCATCGACATCGCCGGCAACGGCCGTTACGCCCGCAGCGTCGTCGAAGCAGCCACCAAGAAGATGAAAGACCGCAACGCAAAAGACCCCAACATTGACCTGGCCACCGCAGACCTCGACGACGTACGCACCATCGCCGTCGATGACATCGCCGCGGCCATCACCGACGTCTTGGCCTCCGCCAACATCGCCACCGCGTAAACACCGTCGGCAGCACTACTTCTCGGCGGTGTCCTGGCTGGTCGCCGTAGTTTCGGCCACGCTCACGTAGGCCCCCACCGCCGCGAGGCCGCAGTCACTTCCCGAGCGCGTAGGGCAACACCAAGCACGCCAACAGGATTGGCCACGCGGCACCCCGATGTCAGCGCGTTAGTCACAACGTGCTGGCGGTATCCCCAATATGTGAGCGGGGCGAACACCGCGTGA
>JAOPWF010000629.1 GCA_025965815.1 Mycobacterium sp. | reverse complement strand
CGCACTCCCCCCAAGACGCAGGCGGCACTGCTGGAGGCGATGGAAGAACGCCAGGTCAGCGTGGAGGGCGAGGCGCGGCCACTGCCCGATCCGTTCATCGTCGCGGCAACACAGAATCCGATCGAGTACGAGGGCACCTATCAACTGCCCGAGGCGCAACTGGACCGCTTCCTGCTGAAGCTCAATGTGCCACTGCCGCCCCGGGATCAGGAAATTGCCATCCTGGACCGGCATGCCCGCGGCTTCGATCCAAGGGACCTGTCCGCGGTGCGACCGGTGGCCGGTTCGGCCGAACTCAACGCCGGTCGGGCGGCGGTGCGGCAGGTGCTGGTGGCCGACGAGGTGCTCGGCTACATTGTCGACCTGGCCGCGGCGACGCGGCAGTCGCCGTCACTGCAGCTTGGGGTGTCACCCCGCGGTGCCACCGCGCTGCTGGCCACCGCCCGATCCTGGGCATGGCTGTCCGGCCGCAATTACGTCACCCCCGACGATGTCAAAGCGATGGCCCGCCCGACCCTGCGGCACCGGATCGCGCTGCGTCCGGAGGCCGAGTTGGAGGGCGCCAATCCGGACGGCGTGCTGGACGGCATCCTGGCGTCGGTCCCGGTGCCACGGTAGTGATTCTCACCGGCCGCACCGGTCTAGTGGCACTGATCTGCGTGCTGCCGATCGCGTTGTCACCTTGGCCCGCAACGGCTTTCATCGTACTGCTGGTGTGTCTGGCGGCGGCCGTCGGCGTCGACACCGCCCTGGCGGCCGGCACCCGCAGGATGGTCCTCAACAGATCCGGGGATACCTCCGCCCGGCTCGGCCAGCCCGTCGATGCCGTGCTGCTGGTGGAGAACGCGGGCGGCCGTCGTTTCCGCGGCCAGGTCCGGGACGCCTGGCCACCCAGCGCGCGGGCAACGCCGCGAAGCCACTCCCTCGACCTCGCTGCCGGCCAGCGCGCCCGCGTCACCACGCGGCTGCGCCCGGTCCGCCGCGGCGACCAGCGTTCGGCCCTGGTCACCGCGCGTTCGGTGGGCCCGCTGGGACTGGCCGGGCGGCAGAGCTCGCACCGGGTGCCGGGGCAGGTGCGGATCCTGCCGCCGTTCCTGTCCCGCAAGCACCTGCCGTCCCGGCTGGCCAAACTGCGTGAACTCGACGGAATGATCCCGGTGCTGATCCGCGGCCAGGGCACCGAATTCGATTCGCTGCGTGAGTATGTCGTCGGTGACGACGTCCGCTCGATCGACTGGCGGGCAACGGCGCGGCGCGCCGACGTCGTGGTGCGGACCTGGCGGCCCGAACGCGACCGGCGGGTGCTCATCGTGCTCGACACCGGGCGCACCTCAGCGGGCCGCGTCGGCGTCGACCCGACCGCGAGCGACCCAGGCGGCTGGCCGCGGCTGGACTGGTCGATGGACGCCGCGCTGCTGCTGGCCGCGTTGGCGTCCCGGGCCGGTGACCACGTCGACTTCCTGGCCCACGACCGGGTCACCCGCGCCGGTGTGTACAACGCCTCGCGCACCGAGTTGCTCGCGCAGCTGGTGGAGGCCATGGCCCCGCTGCAGCCGGCGTTGGTGGAGTCCGACGCCACCGCGATGGTGGCCGCCGTCGCCCGGCGGACCCGGCGGCGCGCCCTGGTGGTCCTGCTGACCGACCTGAACGCGTCGGCGTTGGACGAGGGGCTGATGACGGTGTTGCCGCAGCTGTCCACCAAGCATCATTTGCTGCTCGCCGCAGTGGCCGACCCGCGGGTCGATCAGCTGGCCGCGGGACGCTCGGACGCCGCCCAGGTGTACGACGCGGCCGCCGCCGAGCGCTCCCGTAACGACCGGCGGGCGATCGCGTCGCGGCTGCGCCGCAGTGGAGTCGACGTGGTCGACGCGGCGCCCGAGGAGTTGGCGCCCGCCCTTGCCGATCGCTACCTGGCCATGAAGGCCAGCGGCCAGCTCTAGGTAACCACGGCGGGGGAGAGCGAGGCGACTCGGGAATTCACTGCGTGGGCACCA
The DNA here is from genome assembly GCA_025965815.1 of Mycobacterium sp. GTDB lineage: Bacteria > Actinomycetota > Actinomycetes > Mycobacteriales > Mycobacteriaceae > Mycobacterium. The sequence goes on along the minus strand of JAOPWF010000629.1, from coordinate 4,128 downwards.
CGTCGGGTGCGTCGTCGACGTCGCCGGTCTCGCCCGCCGCGACGGCCTTGCGACCGAAGTGGAATATGTAAGCCAGAAACCCGATTTCGGCCGCAACGCCGATCGCGATCCGAACGAACGTCGGCAACGGCGACGGGGTGACCAGTGCTTCGATGAGACCGGACACCAGCAGCACGGCGACAAGGCCTACCGCGACGGCGACCACCGCGCGGCCCTGCTCGGCGAGTACCTGACCGCGGGGCCGGTTGCCCGGGGACACCACCGACCATCCCAACCGCATCCCGGCCGCGCCGGCCAGGAACACCGCGGTCAGTTCGAGCAACCCGTGCGGCGCGAGCAGACCCAGGAAGACGTCACCTTTGTCGGCGTCGAACATCAGGCCCGCGACCACGCCGGTGTTGGCGGCGTTCTGGAACAGGACGTACGGGATCGGCAGCCCCAGCAGGATCGCGAACGCGATGCACTGCGCGGCCACCCACGAGTTGTTGACCCACACCTGCAGCGCGAACGACCCGGCGGGGTTATCGCTGTAATAGGACGCGAAGTCATGGTTGATCAGTTCGTCGATCTCCCGCGGCGTTCCCAGGGTGGCCTGCACTTCAGGGTTACCCGACACCCACACCGCGATAATCGCCGTGACGAACAGGAATGCGACCGCGGTGCCGAGCCACCACCGCCGGGCCCGGTACGCCACCACGGGAAACGACACCGTCCAGAACCTGATGAACTCGCTCCACAGCGGCGCATGCGCTCCGGTCACCGCCGCGCGCGCCCGGGCGACCAGTGTGGACAGGCGGCCCACCAGCACCGAGTCTCCGGAGGCCGTGCGCACCATCGACAGGTGTGTCGACACCCGCTGGTAGAGGTCGACCAGTTCGTCGACCTCGGCGCCGGTCAACCGTCGGCGCCGCTTGACCAGCGTCTCCAGCCGGTCCCAGGTCGGCCGGTGCGCCTGGACGAAGGCGTCGACATCCACTCCGCGAATCCTAGTAGCGTCTCTGGCATGTCCGAGGTGGTGACCGGCGACGCCGTGGTGCTCGACGTGCAGATCGCCCAGTTACCGGTTCGGGCGCTCGGCGCGCTGATAGACATCACCGTGATCTTCATCGGCTACCTCATCGGCGTGATGCTGTGGGCCGCCACCCTGAGCGACTTCGATCCGGCGCTCAGCGGTGCGGTGCTCATCATCTTCACGGTGCTGGTTCTGATCGGCTATCCGATTGCGTGCGAGACCGCCACCCGCGGCCGGTCGCTGGGCAAGATGGCACTTGGCCTTCGGGTGGTGTCGGACGACGGCGGCCCGGAACGCTTCCGGCAGGCCCTGTTTCGCGCACTCGCCGCGGTCGTGGAGATCTACATGTTCTTCGGCGGCCCCGCGGTGATCTGCAGCCTGTTGTCCCCCAAGGGCAAACGCATCGGTGACATCTTCGCTGGCACGATGGTGATCAGTGAGCGCGGACCCCGGCTGGCTCCGCCGCCGCTGATGCCGCCGTCGCTGGCGTGGTGGGCGTCCTCGCTGCAGCTGTCCGGCCTCGCGCCCGAGCAGGCCGAGTTAGCCCGCCAATTCCTCTCCCGCGCAACGCAGCTGGACCCCCGGGTGCGCGACCAGATGGCTTACCGGATCGCCGGCGACGTCGTCGGGCAGATTTCCCCGCCCCCGCCGCCGGGTACGCCGCCACAGTATGTGTTGGCCGCGGTGCTCGCGGAGCGACACCGGCGGGAACTGGCTCGGCTGCGTCCCCCCGCCCCCGGCCCGCCGCCGCCCGCACCTCCGCCGCCGCAGTGGGGGCCGGTCCCGACGGCCAGTCCGCCGGCGCCGCCGCCCGCTCCGCGGACCGACACCGGCGGATTCGCGCCACCGACCTAGCGGTAGCGCAGGCCGATCAACAGCAGGGCGGCGGCCACCAGGCCGGACGCGCTCCGGACGTGGTTCCACGCGGTCCACGGCGTCAGATAGGCCTTCCACTCACGGGCGGCGTCGGGCGCCGACAGCCCGGCCGGATGCACCTTGTCCAGGTGATTGTTGAGCGGCACGTTGAACGCCATCGTGACGATAAGGGCGATGACACCGAACACCGCGCCGGCCAGTAGGTAACCGCTACCGGGCTGGCCCCGCTGGACGATCGCGACAACGCCGACGGCCACCGCCAGGAGCGCGGACCCGAGGAACATCAGCAGAAACGGCGCGTTGGACTGCGCCTCGGCGTTGATGCCGCGCATGGCGGTGATCGCGTCGACCGGATCGGTCCGGTCCAGGCCGCGCATCACGAAAGTGGAGAACGCGTAGAACAATCCACCGACGGCGGCGCTGGTGATGGTGGTGGCGGCGGCGAGGACGATGACTGGGCTTGTGGTCATGTCCGATAGTTAACCGGGGTGCGGCAAGACGATCCATCGTGGTGCGTCCGACTTTCATACGCGACCGTCTCAATCTGGCCCGAACGGCGTTATGCTCGCCGCCATGGACGCCTTGGTCGGTCTGCTCGACGGCGTGCGTGCGCGGGGCGCGTTCGTGCTGCGGTTGATGCTGGACCCACCGTGGTCGATGCGCGTGCAGGACGAGGCCCCGCTGACGCTGATCTGCCTGACCCACGGCTCGGCCGTGATTGTGCCGCATCGGGACGGAGATCCCGTCTGGCTGCGGCCCGGCGACGTCGCGTTGACGCGGCAGAACGGGAGACGCAGCGAGCATTATCTGTTCGCCGACGATCCGGGCACCACGCCGCAGGTGGTGATCCACCCGGGTCAGCGCTGCACCACCCTCACCGGCGACGACCTGCGGTTCGAGATGGCGATGGGAGTGCGGACCTGGGGCAACAGCGCGGCCGGGGCCACCAGGGCGGTCATCTGCGCGTACGAGGGCCGCAGCGAGGTCGGCACCCGTCTGCTCGAGGTGCTGCCCACCGTCCTGGTGCTGCGCGCCGGCGAGTGGGAGACGCCGCTGGTCGACCTGCTCACCGCGGAGGCGGTACGCGACGGCGCCGGGCAGGAGGCCTATCTGGACCGGCTGCTCGACCTGCTGTTGATGGGGGTACTGCGAACCTGGTTCGACCGCGAAGGTAACGCCCCGCAGTGGTGGCACGCGGAAGACGATCCAGTGGTCGGGCCCGCATTGCGGCTTATCTACAACAACCCCGACCACCCGTGGTCGGTCGCGAATCTGGCTGCGGCGGTGGGCTGTTCGCGGGCGGTGTTCGCACGGCGGTTCACCGAGAGTGTCGGTGAGCCGCCGATCGCGTTTTTGACGAGTTGGCGCCTCGCGCTGGCCGCCGACCTGCTGCGGTCCCGTGAGAACACCATCGCGGCGGTGGCCCGCAAGGTCGGCTACAGCACCCCGTTCGCGTTGAGTAGCGCATTCAAACGCGCCTACGGGGTCAGCCCGAACGTGCATCGCGCCGCGAACTAGCGCGGGCTGCGAGCACGCCGGCGATCGATGTCGCCGCAATCGTCAACAACGCCCCGAGCATGAGGGCGGCAGGTTCGCCGGGGGCCAGCAGTTTCTCCTCGGTACCCACGGTCGCGGCGGCGACCGGCACGCCGAGTTGCGCCGCCGAGAGCACCGCAAGGGTGAGCGGCTGTTTGAGCAGCCTGCCGACGGCGTGCGCGAGGATGGCGCCGACGCCCAGTCCGACACCGAGCAAGATGAAATGCGGTTGGGCGCCGAGGTCGCGCACCTGCAGCGAGGCGCCCAGCCAGACGAAGAACAGCGGACCGAAGAATCCCTCGGTGATGCCGAAGAGTTGGCGCGCCAGCCGGCGGGGTGCGCCGATGGCGGCGATGACCAGTCCGAGCGCGAAGCCGGCCAACATGATTGAGACGTGCGTGCTGACCGCCAGCGCCGCCAGGCCAAACAGGATCGCCAGACTGATCCGCAATTCCAGCGCGAACCGGTGGTCCTCGGAGTAGTGATGCAGACGTTTGCGCCACCCCGTACGTTCGGCGTAGCGCAGCAGGACGAACACCACCGCGGCGCAGACCGCCACCGCCGCCGCGCCGAGCGCTGCCCGCGGTGCCCGCTGTGGGTCGATGACCAACGGCAGCAACACAACACAGGCGGTGTCGGCGATCGCGATCTGCGCGGTCACCGACAGCACCGGAGGGCCTTTCACGCCAAGCGCTTGGATCACC